>JAHEDC010000041.1 GCA_024641425.1 Verrucomicrobiales bacterium
AACGGACGCAAGCAGTTCGGCGAGCACTTCCGCGTCTTCCCGCTGAGCAACTGGACGGAGATGGACATCTGGCAATACATCAAGGCCGAGAACATCCCGCTGCCGAATCTCTACTTCGCGCACCGTCGCCCCGTGATCGAACGCGGCGGCACCCTTCTCGCGACGACCGCGTTCATTACCATCCTCCCCGACGACCGGATCGAGGAACGGCTCGTCCGCTTCCGCACCATCGGAGACGCCACCTGCACCGGCGCCGTCGAATCCGCCGCCGCCACCGTCGAGGAGATCATCGTTGAAGTCGCCGCCGCCCGCCAGACGGAACGTGGTACCCGCGCCGACGACAAACGTTCCGAAAGCGCCATGGAAGACCGGAAACGCGAAGGGTATTTCTAGACCCGGAGGGCGCATCCCAAACTGCTTACTTTATTCTGCCACTTATGAGCACTGATGACGGTTACCTCGACATGGACCTGCTGCGTTTCACGACGGCGGGGAGCGTCGACGATGGAAAGAGCACGCTGATCGGACGGCTTCTCTATGACTCCAAGAATATCTTCGAGGATCAACTCGAAGCCATGGAAGCATCGAGCCGGAAGCGCGGCGACGAGCATGTGAATCTAGCGCTGCTTACCGACGGACTTCGCGACGAACGGGAGCAAGGCATCACCATCGATGTGGCCTACCGCTACTTCGCGACGCCGAAGCGGAAATTCATCATCGCCGACACACCCGGCCACATTCAGTATACGCGCAACATGGTCACCGGGGCCTCGACGGCGAACCTCGCCATCATTCTCATCGACGCGAGGAAGGGCGTCATCGAACAGACCTGCCGCCATGCCTTTATCGCGAACTTGCTCCGCATCCAGCACGTCGTCCTGGCGGTGAACAAGATGGATCTCGTCGATTACGACGAGAAAACCTATGACCGCATCGTGAAGCAATTCTCCGAATTCGCCTCACGTCTTGATAACATCGTCGAGATGACGTTTATCCCGATCAGCGCCCTCAATGGCGACAATGTGGTCGATAAGTCGGCTAAGATGCCATGGTATTCCGGCCCCACTCTCCTTTATCATTTGGAAACCGTTTATATTGGCGCCGATTACAATCACGTTGAAGCCCGCCTCCCCGTCCAGTGGGTCATCCGCCCGCATTCGGACAAATATCACGACTTCCGCGGTTATGCCGGTCGCGTCGCTGGCGGCGTCTTCAAACCCGGCGATGAGATCGTTGTCCAGCCCTCGGGCTTTACCTCCCGGATCAAGGCGATCCACAGCGCCGACGGTGACATGGCGGAGGCCTTCGCGCCGCTTTCCTGCGCCCTTCTCCTCGAGGACGAGATCGATATCAGCCGCGGCGACATGATCACGAAAATCAATAATCCGCCGCACAAGAGCCAGGAAATCGATGCCATGCTCTGCTGGTTCTCCGACCGCCCGATGGCACCGCGTGGGAAGTATGTCCTCCGCCACACAACCAAGGAAGTGAAGGCGCTGGTGCAGACCCTGAATTACAAGGTGAACATCAACACGCTGCACAAGGTCGAGGATGACCAGACTTTCGGGCTCAATGAGATCGGGCGCGTCCAGCTCCGGACTTCGGCGCCGCTTTTCTACGATAGTTACAAGCGAAACCGCATCACCGGAAGTTTCGTCCTCGTTGACGAGCAGACGAACGAGACAGTCGCTGCCGGGATGATCATCTAATATCCTGCGCGACCGTATTTCCGCTCCGAGTGGAAGGGAATGTCCGACACCTACCATAACCCGGACGTCACCGATGGCGCGCCGCTTCCCGCTCCCGCGAGCCTTCCGCGGAACCTTCTCTATTCCATCGCCGCTGACATCGGGGGCGTCGGCCTGCCCACGACGGCCGCCGAGGGCACGCTCGCAGCTTACCGCGCCGGCTTTCTCGGCAAGGCCATCGGCTACCGGAACGGACAGCGCGAGATCCCCGGATCGAGGATCAAGTCGCTTTCGCTCCACCCGGTTCGGCTTCTCGCCAACATCGACCGCGAGACTTACTACGGCGCGCGGAAACAGTATCTCGACTGGATAACTTCCCGCGAGTTACGGCGCAGACCGACGTCCTACGATTGTTTTCATGGCTGGTCGAGTGACTCCCTCCGCACCCTTATCACCGCCCGCCAATTGAACGTGCCGAGCCTCATAGAGATCCCGACCTGGCACCGGAACAAGTTCCGGAGAAAACCTTTCTACACGAAAACGGAACGGAGCGAAGGAGATTCCTGGAAGTCACGCCTTCACATTAGTCGACAGCAAATGATCACCGAGTATCGGCTTGCCGATCTCCTTCTCGTCCAATCGACGATGGCAGCGGAATCGTTCCTTGCCGATGGCGTTGATCCCAGCCGTATCTTTATCGTAGCGCGTGGGGTCGATCCCGAGAAGTTCCGCCCCGCCACTCCGCCACCAATCTTCCGGCTTGTTTTTGTCGGCGCGCTCATCAAACGCAAGGGCATCCACCATCTGCTCAAGGCCTGGCATGCGCTCAAGCTGAAAGACGCCGAACTTGTCCTTGTCGGCACCGTCCACAAGGAGATCGAACCCTACCTGAAGGAATACAAGACGGATAGCGTGCGGCTCCCCGGTTTCGTTCCGAACGTCCGCGAGAAACTGGAGAACGCGAGCGCCTTCGTCTTCACTTCCGAATGCGAGGGCAGTGCCAAGGCGACCTATGAAGCGGCTGCCTGCGCGTTGCCGCAGATCACGACACGCGAGTCCGGCGATGTCGTGGTCGACGGTTTGAACGGGATTCTAATTCCGGCGAATGATCCGGATTCCCTTGCCGAGGCCATCCGCCATTTCCACGCGCATCCGGAGATCCTGCCCCCAATGGCGAGAGCCGCTCGAACGCGGATTCTCGAACGCTTCACCTGGGAGCATCACCGGCGGAGGTTGCTCCACGCCTACGCCACGGCGATGTCCTAAACATGGAACGGATCCTCGTCCTCCAACTCAAGCGAATCGGTGACCTTATCCTCACCTTTCCCGCCCTCGCCGCGCTTCGTTCGGCGCGCCCCCACGCTTCGATCTCCGTCGTCGTCGCCGATGCCGGGGGCCAACTCGCGCCCATCCTCCCGGGTGCCGACCGCACCTTCGTTTACCGACGGTCCGGCTCGAACGTGGCCCTCTGGAAACATCTGCTTCTTTCTCGATACGACACCGTCCTCGACTTCGCCGGCTCCGACCGCTCGACGATCATGGCTGCCCTGAGCAAAGCACGAAAGAAGATAACCTATGCGAAGCTCGCCGCGAAAAAGGACTGGCGCGCCCGCGTCTTCAACCGACTGAGCGAAGCCTCGGTGCGCGATCTTCACACGGTCGATTACCACCTCGCCCTCCTCGCTGAAATCGGTATTGACGCACCACCCTCGGCGCCGGAAATCACTATTCCGGCATCCGTCCGCGAATCCCTCGATCGGCGTCTTTCCCGCATCGGCTCCTTTGCCCTCGTCCACCCCGGCACCGCGCGGGCCGAGAAATACTGGCCCGCCGAGCGCTGGGCCCAGATCGCGGCCCATATCCGCGACCGGCACCGGCTGCCGATCCTCATGACCGGCAGCGCGGACGCCTCCGAACAGGCGGAATTGGAAAAACTTCGCGCCGCCGATCCGAACATCCTCGATCTCTCGGGATCCCTCGACCTCATAGAGTTAGCCGAGGTCATCCGCCGCGCGAAGGTCGCCGTCGGCGTCGATTCCGCCGCCATGCACCTTGCCAATGCCTTCCGAACGCCCCAGATTGTCCTCTTTGGCCCCACCAATCCCTTTCACTGGCGTCCGCGCCATGCCGACGCCCGCGTTCTTCTTGGTTCCCACCCCGACCCCGTCACGGATTTCCAGCCCCGCCACGAAGCGGAGCCCATGAGCGCCTTATCGACGCCCGCCGTCATCCGTGCTATCGATTCCCTCCTCACCCCACGATGAAGAAGATCTCACGCAAGGACATCGCCGACATGGACGCCAAGCAGTTCATGAAGGCCGCCGTCGGTCCTTACAAGCAGTTGTTCGAATACATTCTCCCCTACAAGTCGCGTTTCTTCTTCGCCCTTCTTTTCGGCGCCCTCTATGGAGTCGTCAATGGGGCCATGGTCTGGGTGCTCAAGTTCGCCGGGGATGAGGTCTTCGGCGGAAAGGATGCGGCGAAGGATTTCGGGAAACTGATCAAGAAGATCCCGCCGGAACAGCTCGAATCAACCAAGGGAGCGATTGCACAGGTCACCGAGGCCCTGCAGGGTGCCGCCGATTCGACGAACGTCCACCTGATGGGTGGCATTCTCGCGGCGGCCATCGGCATCCCGCTTATCATGCTTCTCCGCGGATTCTGCAGTTACATGAATTCCTATTGCATGATGTGGGTCAGCGTCAAAGTGCTCAGCGATATCAGGACAAAACTCTTCAGACGCCTGATGGGCCAGTCGCTGGACTTCTTCAACAAGCAGAAAAGCGGCGAATTGATCCAGACCGTCTTCAACCAGACGCGCATGGCGCAGACCGCCCTGACCCAGGTCGCCAGCGACGTCGTCAAGCAGCCGATCTCGATTCTCGCCGCCGTGGGTGTCCTGTTCTACATCGATCCGAAATTTTCCCTCGTTGCCCTTGTCCTCTTTCCCATCTGTATCGTTCCCGTGCTCATTGTCGGGAAGAAAGTGCGGAAAAGCGCCGGCAACGAAGAAGCCGAAGCCGGTTCCCTCATGGTCATCATGAGTGAGGCGTTCTCGGGCATTCGGGTCGTCAAATCCCACGCTCGCGAGGAATACGAACTGGAGAAATTCCACGATTCGAACGACAAGATGATGCGCTCCCTCATGCGCTGGCAGAAGGCGCTCGAACTCGTCGGCCCCCTCGTCGAGACGGTGGCTTCCTTCGGCATCGCCCTCGCCCTCGTCTACGTCTATTTCGCCGATCTCTCCGCCGGCACCTTCCTTGCCCTTCAAGGCGGGCTTGTCCTCCTCTATCCTCCCTCGAAGGCCTTGAGTCGCATCCACATTCTCATGCAGAAATGTCTCGCCGCGACGACGAAGGTCTTCGAGATGATGGAGCGCGAACCCGACATCAAGGAGAAGGAGGATGCGATGCCGCTCACGAATTGCCAGGGTGACATCCGCTACGAGAATCTTACGTTCTCCTACGGAAAGAAGATCGCTGTCCAGAACATCAACCTCCATATTCCGCCCGGTAAGACCTGCGCCCTCGTCGGCCACAGTGGTGCGGGCAAAAGCACCCTCCTGTCCTTGCTGATGCGTTTCTACGATCCGCAGGAAGGCTCCATCCGCATCGATGGCAAGGACCTGCGGGATCTCACGCTCGCCTCCTTCCGGGACAACATCGGCGTCGTGAACCAGGATACCTTCCTCTTCCACGATTCAATCTACGAGAACATCCGCTACGGCCGCCTCGACGCGACACGCAAGGAAGTCGAGCACGCCGCCCAACTCGCTCACGCCCACGAATTCATCCTCGAGCAGGACGATGGCTATGATACGGTGATCGGTGACAAGGGCTGCGCGATTTCCGGTGGCCAGCAGCAGCGTCTTTGCATCGCCCGCGCCATCCTTCGCAATGCGCCGATCCTTCTCCTCGACGAGGCTTATTCCGCCCTGGATTCGGAATCCGAAAGGAAGATCCAGGACGCGGTGGAAACCCTCGCCTCCGGGAAGACCGTCATCGCCATCGCCCACCGGCTTTCCACCGTCCTCAAGGCCGACATGATCGTCGTCATGCACGAGGGAGCCATCATGGATATCGGGACTCACGATGAACTTCTCGGAAAATCCGACATCTACCGCCAGCTTTATAACATGCAGTTCCACACCGAGACGGAACCGGCGCCTGCGGCGGTTTGAAATGAAAACCGAGCGCGCTTCCCGCTCGCCCCTTCCGTGATGGGGACGGTGACACCTTCGCCGGGATGCGCAAGCCGGCCGCAAGATCCGTCACCCACTGCTTCAGGCCGGTTCCACCGGATCCGCCGGTTGCACGTAGACGCTCGCCATCCCCGCCGTCTCCGCTGCCTGGATCCCCAGCTTGCTGTCCTCGAAGACGAGGCATTTCGTGGGATCAACGCCCATGCGCTCCGCCGCAAGGAGGAAGAGATCCGGCGCCGGCTTGCTCCGGGTCACATCGTCCTGCGTTACAATGACAGGGAAAATCTCCGTCAGTCCGATCGCGTCCATCGTCCGCACCACCGTTTCCCGCACGCCGCCGCTCGCCACGGAAACCGGATGCGTCCGCGCCATCCTCCGCGCGAAGTCAACCACCGGCGCATACGGCACCACGCGGTGCAAATGCGCGAAGTAATAGGCCTCCTGATCATCGACGATCCTTTTCGGGTCGAGGGAACAATCGAAGCGTTTGTTGAGGATCTCGACCGTCTCGTGCATCCCCACCCCGGCGTAGGACTGCGCCAGCTCCCGCGTAAAGGGGAAGGTGGCACCGTTCCGCGCGAAGGAATCCACCCACGCGTCGAAATGCACGTGCATCGAGAGGGAAAGCGTCCCGTCGTGGTCAAAGATGTAGCCGTCGAAATCGCCGGGCGGAACGGTGAAAGGCAGGGTGTCGGCGGACATGCGGCACGATGCCCGGATTCCGGGATCGCGCAAGTTTGCGTTGAGGGGTCGAAGATACATCACCGCTGCACTTTCAATTCAAGTTATCCGTTTGAGACGAATCTCGCTTTTCCGAAGGCGGGAACCACGCACTTCGCAGGAAAACAGGACATTCGCGTACCTCAAGCGAAACTTTCCCATCCCCTACGGCAAGCTTGGTGGCATTTTCTTGCTGCGAGTCATCGCGTAGCTGAATGAGACTTACGCTGGCACCATTTTCCACGGAGTGCCTGAAGTCCCCGACAACCTTCCCTTCGCTCGTAGGGCACCATAAAACGTCTACGTAAGAAAATGCCGCCGGAAATTGGCGAAAGCGATAGATTCGCACATCATCGCGTCCCGAGGGAATCTCCTTCTCGAATCGCGTGCCGTCGAGCACCTTTCGCATCGCCGCGAGATGGAACCAGGCCGGCTTGGGTGGATGGCCGTCCTTCATCGTTCCCGTCAAACCGGAGCTGTTGAACTTCCCTGGATCGTCGATGGCCACATCGCGGAGCATGAACATCTGCGCGCGGTCGATCCCCGCCGCCGCGAGGGCGAGGTAAGAGCGCGTGAGCCACCACGCCTGCACCTGTTCCGCTGTCGCCGCGCCGATGGCCGAGGCCCGTTGCGGGGACGCCGGATGCGTGTCATAGCCGAATTCCGAGAGCCAAATCTCCTTCTCCGGCCAGTGCAGGTCGCGGAAGGCGACCAACGCCGTCATTTTCTCGCGGAGATGATCGTCTTCGGGGCTGATGCCCCGGGTCGGCTGCCCCGACTGCCCTCCGGCGTCGTTCGAATAATGGTGGAGATTGATTACATCGGCGGGGAAATCGCCCTCGCGGTGCAAGTCACACCAAACCTTCATCGCCGTCAGGTATTCGACCTCGGGAAAGGCGAGCCCGGCCATGACGAATTTCATTTCCGGATCCGCCGTCTTCACGCCCGCGCCCGGCCCGAGCGTGCCTCGGTTCCCGTCGTAGTCCGCGCTCATCATCGCCGCGAGTTCGGAGGGCTGGAAATGCCCCTCGCGCCCACTCCAGGTGCGATCCGGTTCATTCCAGCCCTCCATGAAACGCACCAGCTCGAGACCGGATTCCACCTTCTGCCCTTCCCGCAAGCGTAACATCGATGGGTCCACTTTCGTCGCCCCGTAGCGGGCGGCGAATTGGTAAAGATAGGTCGCGTGCTCGCTATACGACGCCGGATTCTCCGCATCCTCATCCGGGGAGATCGGTTTCCAATCGCTGCGTCCGTCAACATGCCCGACGATGTAGCGGGCCGAGCCTTGGAAGACCGGCGCGGCCTCGATTCCCGCTTCCTTCAATTTCGCGTAGTAGGCATCGAAATCCCAGCCCCAGCCCGCGCCACTCACCCAGCTTGGACTCCAGGCCATGGCATTCTCGGGGTAGCCCTTGTAGGTTGGATCGCTGTTTCCCTCATCCCATTGCCAACTGTGGTATTCCCGCACTTGCCCTCCGGCGGCGAGCTTCTCCACCGGATCATCGATGAAGCCGTTGAGCCCGATGAAGGCTTCCATCGTAGGCCGTTGGCGCGCCGGCGTGGCCCTAACCTCGAACTCGGCAGCCACCAGCGGACTTCCATAGAGGACGAATTCGGAGATCACTGATTGCGGGGAATCGAAAACCAGCCGCACATAGCGGGACCTCGCTTCCACCGCATGGCCCGTCCACGTCAGGTACTGCTTCAGTCCATCCTCGCAGAGTAACTTCCACCTTGCCTCGTCCCAGGCCTCCACTCGGAATCCGCCATCACCATTCGCGTCGAAATACCAAATGTCGCTGAGCGCGACTTCTGATCCCAAATCGAAGATCACGGCCAGAGGATAGTGGAGATTCGCGTTGATGAAGCCATTCGAATACGTCGTCTTCGGCACTCCTCCCTTTCCCGCTTTCGGATCACCCGCGAGTTCTTGCTCGTCGATCAATTCCACTGCCGGGCGCTGGCCCGACATGTTCGTCATCATCTCCTCGCGGAGGGTTACCCGGTCGCCCGCCCGCACCCCCGACGCGCCGATGACGATCAGCCCGAGCAGGAACGCCCCACCAATCCACTTCGCCGCCTTCCCGCCAAAGCGGAAGCGCCGACGCGGGGAAGGGCAATACGGGGTTTCGAGAGAAAAGGGAAGGTGTCTCATCAGAGGTTTCCGTTCATGACATCGCGTACCTTGAGCCAGGCGCCGCGGACGTTGAGGACAACGATTGCAATGAAGACAAGGCCGATGCCCAAACGGAACCATCCGTCCCCACTCCGTCCGGCGACAATAACGGATTGCGTGGGATCCTCGGGATCGTAACGCACCGTCATCGTGGTTCCCACGGCATGTCTTTCCTTCATGGCGACCGCTTCCGCCTGGGACCAGTTCCTTGAGAACGCGACCTGGTCGCTTACGTATTCGTGACCGTCCACGGTGAAGGCGTAGCGGATTTCGGGAAAGTAATGCCGGCTTCCCTTGCTGCCGGGATTCATCGACACTTTCGAGGCATAGACCCGGGCTTCCGCGGCGGGCCAACCACTACTCCGCGATCCCAAGATGAGGCTTGAACAGCCCTTGACGAAGAACAGGGGACCGATAATGGCGAAAACGAAGACAGCGAGGATTTGGCGCATGGAAATCCGAGAATCACCTCCCGGAAGCCTGCCTGTCAACTTCGGCCAACTCCCGCGCGTGGCCGATGTAGTATTCGAGGGTGGGATCGGCGCTGCCGTCCCCACCTCGCGCGCTGGCGAAGGTTTCCGCGGCCTCTCCGTAGCGTCCCCCGAGGAGATGCGCCATGCCCTCGGCGAAGGCGGTGCGGGCGACCTTGGCTTCTTCGGTCTCCTCGCCGACGGGGCCGATCAGCTCGAAGCTTCCGTGAGAGGTTCCCGATTCGGCGTCGATGATCGGTTCGAGGGGGCGGGTCGCGAATTTCTCCGCTATGGACTCGTTCGTCGCGGCACCAATAAGGACGCGCGTGCCGTAGTGCGCGTTCGCCCCGCTAAGCTGGCGCGCGAAATCCATCTCCCATCCAAGCGCCCCGTATTGGCTTCGTCCGCCGTCGCGGAATTGCGCGAGGGTCAGAGTTCCGCTGACGACACCGATCCCGAAGACGAACCGTCGCTGCCAGCGGTTCTCGCATTCGCGATTGAGTTCCACCAGCCGCGCCGAAAGGTCGAGCGCCGATTCACAGGCGCGGCGCGCGTGTTCCGGGTCGGCAACAGGCGCGCCGAAGAGAACGCGTATCATGTCCGGGCACGCATGCTCGATAAAGGCGCCTTTTTGCATCAGGAGGGCGGACATCGTACGGAGGGAAAGATTGACCGCGCGGACGACATCACTCGGCCCGAGGTTCGTCCGCCAATCGCCATCATTGAGAATGCGGCAAACCATGACCGTTACTTCCCGATGTTCGCCTTCGAGAGGAAGGCGGGTGGGCGAGGCCATCAATTGCGCTAAATCCCGCTCGGCGAGCCGGCGCGCCATCAGCTCCCTCAGCGTGCGCTGACCCTTGCCCATATCCGATGAGGCGAAGAATCCACCAGCGACAAAACTCCCCAGCGCCGCAAGCATTCCGGAGACCGGTTCGAATAGAATCCCCTTCAATGCGAGCGCGAGTGACAGGAGGCCGACGGAGGCAATGGCCATTCCCGCAATGAGCGCGCGACGACTCCACCGCTCGATGTCCACCGAGGTCCACGCCACCCCGAGGGCCGCCAGAATAACCACGCCGTATTGGCAGAGCCTCCAATAGCGCGGGGGTATCTCGACCGTCGTCCGAAGCACCGCGGCGTAGGCCCTCCCGATCCCGGCCGCGAGCCAGGGAAAGACGTCGATCTCGTAGAGGACGAGGACGAGCAGGCTGACGAGACTGCCGATGAGGAGGCTGGCTCCGAAGTAGCGCCGCATCGGATCAATTCGATTCGTCTTCCGGCGCGGGGGGCCCATCAACGACAACGGGGCCCTTGCGATACGAACCGACGACCAACTCGCTGATATAGGCGTCCGGATCGCGCACAGCCTCGGACGTGATCGCGAATTCCTTCTGCCCGGTATTCTTCTGGATGAGTTTCAACCCGAACTGGTAGTCATGGAAAAGCTGCTGGCAGAGCTGCATCGCACTCATGTTCCTCTCGACCGAAAGCACGCCGATGGAGGTGATCGCCGCCTCGTCGAAGACAAGCGCCACGCCGTCCCTCTCCTTCATTTCCCTGACAAAGACCTCGATTTCGGCAGCGACCTTCTCGGTATTTACCTCGCGTCCCTTCTCGGAGTAAATCCCAAGCGTCGCGACCGGATCCCTTACGAGGTCACCATCGATACGCAGCTCGCTGATCGAAGTTCCGGGCAGCTCGAACTTGAAGTCCCGCAACAGACGCTCGCACACCGTGAGCAGCCCCCGCGCGCCGGTGCCTTCGTCGGCCGCCTTTTCCGCTATCCACTCCAGGGCCGCATCCTCGAAGCGGGCCGAGATGCCGTAGGCGGAAAACTCGCGCTCATACTGACGGAGCACGCTTCCCTCGGATTCCCGCATGATTTCCAGAAGCTCGGGAGCCCCGAGTTTCTCGCACACCACACGCACCGGGAGACGTCCGATGAATTCGGCTTCGAATCCGTAGTCGATAAAATCCTGCGTCGTCGAGCGCCGGAACAGGTCCTGGTCGCTCAGTGTTTCCTTCGACTCTGCTCCGAAGCCGATGGTCCCGCTGCGGAGGCGCTTTCCGACGTGTTTCTCCAACCCGGAAAAGGCGCCGCTCACGATGAAAAGAATGTGGCGTGTGTTGATCGTGCTGCGCTGCGGTTTGCGTCCTCCTCCCCGCTGCATCTCGAACATGGCCATCATCTGCGATTGCATGTCCATCGGATTGCGGACGGAGACTTCGGTCTCCTCCATGAGCTTCAAAAGGGTCGTCTGCACGCCGCGGCCGCTCACGTCGCGCCCCATCGCGCCGCCCTGCGAGGCGAGCTTGTCGATCTCATCGATGTAGATGATACCGTGCTCGGCCAGTTCCACATCGCCATCGGCCTTCCGCACCAGATCGCGGACCAGATCGTCGACATCGCCGCCGACGTAGCCGGTCTCGCTGAATTTCGTCGCGTCCGCCTTCACGAACGGCACGCCGATGAGGTCGGCGATGTGCTTCACCAGATAGGTTTTCCCCACTCCTGTCGGACCGACGATGATGACGTTCTGTTTCGTGAATTCAACCGCCGCCGCCCGTTCCGGATCCTCCTTCGCGAGCGTGCGGAGGAATTTCGCATGGTTGTAATGATCGCAAACGGCGATCGAGAGGACTTTCTTTGCCTCGTCCTGCCGAATGACGAAGCGGTCGAGGTGCTCCTTGATGTCGCGGGGCCGATAGTTGAACGAATAGATGTCGGAGTATTCCGGTTCCTCGGGTTCGTTTTCGGCCGGAGGCTCGGGCCCGTCGGCGGGCTCGGAAGCAAAAGGCGAAGCTCCCCCGGGGAAGGCATTGAACGAAACCGAACCGCCGAAGTTCGACTTCATGAATTCGGACAGTTTACGGGAGATTTCCTCCGGAGTCGGAGGCTTGGGATCATCGTTGCTCATGGTGTGTGTTTCCACCCGAGTATCGGACAGGAACCTTCCACTGACAAGCAAGCGCTGCGCCTCCCTGTCCCGTCAGTCATCATGCGGATCGACAATCCGGTCCCAGCGCGTGCGGAAATCCTTCGAATCCGCGCGCAATTCCTCGCCGGCACTGAGGGCGACATCGGTTTCCCCGGTCACATAGGCGAAAATGACGAGGTACTCCCTGCGTTTCAAGTACTCGCGCGATTCATCGAAATTCGGTGAAAGGACTTGCGCGATCTCGAGGAGACCCGCTTCGCTGACCGAGGTGACGGGAATTTTCGATTCCGCCGCCGCGGTTCCGAGCCGGAAATTCAAGTCATTGCGCGTGGCGCGGAAAATGGTCGCGTTTTTCATGACGCTGCCGTCCCGACGCTTGATATCCCCGGTGTATTCGAAACGATTCAGGTCCTCCGTGAGGGTCGTGAGGAACTCTTCGGCGGTCCGCCAGACATAGAGTTCGTCCTCATAGAGTTCCCTCACTTCGGGATGCTCGAACGTCTGTTTCCCAAGCGCCGCCACCGCTTCTCCGAAACGGTAGGCTCCACGGAAATCCTGCAGGGACATCCGCAGGATCGCAAAGTCCTTCATCTCGCGTTCCCGCAGTTCCGCCATTCGCAATACCTCGCTCTCGCGATCAGCCCGCTCCAAACGCGCCAACGTCACACCCAGCCGATCCAGGCGCTTTGCCAGCGCTTTCTTCGCGAGACCATCGAGTTTCAGGGCATCGTGAATCCTCCGGGTCTCGCCGACGACGGCCGCGTATTCCGCCAGGGAGGCGTCCCGCTCGATGTCGGGGACGGTCGCCAGCAGTTTCGCATCGTGGGCGTAGTCGGACGGAAGCGCCTTGTATTCACTGGCCCAAGCCCCTTCGCCGCTCGGCTCCGCCTTGGAAAAGACATCGAAAAAGGCCACGGCCTCGCGGGCCTGTCCGATCTGCCAGTTTTTGAGGGCGCAGGCGAGAAGACCGAGCGACTCGATCCCGGCGCCGTCGTATTGGCCCGTCCTTTCCGCAAGAACCGGAAGGCTTCCTGAAAGATCGTCGCCCACCTTGCGGAAAAACGCGCACAGACTCTGGTCCTTCTCTTCGGCGGAGAACCGCGCGTCCTCCCGCAGCCTTCCGAATTGCGCCGCCGCCGATTTCCCGTCGTTCCGCATCAAGGCGCAGAGCCCCAGGTTGAAACGCGCCCAGTTCAGGGTCGGCTGTTTCGTCGTGCTGTCGGACGCGATCTCCGCGAAGGTCTTCGCCGCCGCGTCCAGATTCCCCTTCACCATCGCCGAGCGCGCGTTCACGAATTTCTGTGCCGTCGTCGTCCCGCCGCCATCGAAGGAAAATCCTGTGTCCTCGGTCAGTTCCGGGCGGGTTTTGCCGTCGCCAGCCCCATTCCCTCCGCCCGAGCCGCCGGAAAGGGCCGCGACAATCCAGATCACCACGCCGAGAAGCGCCGCACCCACAGCCGGAATAAGCCAGGGCTTCGGACGGGCCGACGCCAGAGCCACCATCGATTCCCGCCGAGCGGAAGTCGCCCCGCCATCGGCAAGGCATTTCCGCGTGTATTCGACATGTTCGAGAAGCGCGTCATAGGAGGGATGGCGCTCCCCGGGCTGACGTGCCATCATCTGGTCGATCAAGGCGCAGGTGTCTTCGGAAACCATCGGCGCGGCGTCTTTGAGATGGACCGGCTTGTCCTTGATCGCCTTCAATTCCTCCAGCGAGGACGTGTCGGCCGCGTAGGGCGGTTTTCCTGCCAGCGCGTGAAAAAGCGTGGCCCCGAGGCTGTAGATGTCTCCCCGGAAATCGTCCGGCTCCTTGTGCAGTTTTTCCGGCGGCACGTAATAGGGGGTCGCCCATATCTCGTTGCTCTCGTCGACGTCCTTCTCGAACATCAGGGCGAGGCCGAAATCAACGATCTTGACCGCGTTTTCATCCGAGAAAAGGACGTTCCCGGGCTTCATGTCGCGGTGGATCAGCCCTTGTTCGAAGGCCGCGCGCAGGCCCTTGACCAGTTGCGCTCCGATCTCCAGTACCCTCGCCTCATCCACCCCCCGCGTCTTCGCGATCACCTCATCCAGGCTCCCACCTCCAACCAGTTCCATCGCAATGAAGAAGTGCCCCTGGTCGTGGCCCACCGAGAAGACCTTCACCACATTCGGGTGGCTGATCGCGGCGGTGATCCGTCCCTCGCGCTCGAACTGCTCGGCCCGCGTCGCGTCCTGACTGTAGTCCTGGTTGAGGATCTTCAGCGCGACCTGGCGCCCGAGCGTTTTGTCGCGGGCGAGGAAGACCCGACTCATCCCGCCCTCGCCGATCTGCTTCTCCAGCGAGAAGTGGAGGAATTCCGTCCGCACCCGGATCGCCGAACTGCAGGCCGGACATAGCACCCGCGAATACGGCGCACAGGCCGACACGTCGATGACCTCCCCGCAATTCGGGCAGGAATTCATCGTCGAGGACGACGCGCTTTCGTCAGGTGGAAACATGCGCGCCAGCATAGCGCAGCGGAATGCCAAGGGCAAACGCCACCCTTGCGGGAACCGCCGGTGTCGGCCACTTTGGCACAAGTCGCGCATTTTGAACGAAACCCCGTCCGAATTCACCTTCGAGATCGCCCCCGGAGACGGGGGACGCCTCGACCTCTTCCTCGCCGCCCGCATGGACGGCTACTCCCGCTCGCGCCTCCAGTCCCTCATCCGCGACGGCCACGTCACCCTGAACAACCGCGCTTCCAAGGCGAAATCCTCCCTTTCACCCGGCGACACCGTGCGCGTCCGGGTTCCCGAAACCGTCCCCTCCGAGGCCCAGGCCCAGGACATTCCGCTCACGGTGCTCTACGAAGACGACGACCTCCTCGTCCTCGACAAGCCCCACGGCATGGTCGTCCATCCGGCGGCGGGAAATCCCGACGGCACCCTCGTCAATGCGCTCCTCCACCACTGCGGCGCCCTCTCCACCATCGGCGGCGTCAACCGCCCCGGCATCGTCCACCGCCTCGACAAGGACACCAGCGGCTGCCTGGTCGTCGCCCGCAACGACGCCACCCACCAGGCGCTCTCCGCCCAGTTCTCCGACCGCGAGACCTCGAAAATCTACCTCGCCGTCGTCGAGCGCCGACCGGCCCAGGATCAGGGCCGCCTCGAAACCCACATTGGCCGCCACCCCCGCGACCGCCAGCGCATGGCCGTCGTGCTGCCGCCCGCCGGGAAGCTCGCCATCACCGAATACCGCGTCCTCGTCCCGCGCGCCGACGCCAGCCTCGTCGAGTGCCAAATCTTCACCGGCCGCACCCACCAGATCCGCGTCCACCTCCGCGAGATCGGCCACCCCATCCTCGGCGATCCCATTTACGCCCATCCCAGCCGCCAACCCGTCCCCGTCCCCCGCCTCATGCTCCACGCGAGGCAACTCGGCTTCCGTCATCCCGCCACCGGCGAAGCGATGGTCTTCCGCGCAAACATTCCGCTGGAGTTCGAGACCTGGACGCGCGCGCTGACTTCCTGAAAAAAGCTTGGCGACTTGAACGCGCTAAACAAAGAGATGCTTGTGCGAGGTTGCGTTTTCCCTTTGGCGATCATCCTCTCTGAGGGATGATGCCGCTCTCATCCGAGGCCCTCAACGCGGTGGATCCTCCGGAGCGGCCGGAAGCCATCGGTCGCAAGCTTTCCCGCTACCAGCGCTAGGGAGCGGCGTTGATCGGAAGCCTTGTCGTGGCACACGACCGACAAGACAAGGGCCTCCGCTCGTTTCTGATGATGGACGTTTCGCCGTTTATGGCCTGAAAGCGTGGTAGGAGACAATCTCGAAAACCCCGAACACCCGGTAGTCCCGCTCGTTGTTCGTGATGATGCGGCGAATGCCTGCCCGGTGAAAAGTGGCCGCCAGCAGCGTATCGAGCAGCCGTTTCCGCCCGAGTTGATGGCGTCCTAGCCACGAAAGGAAATCCGCCGCCGCTTCGCCATCGGGAAACACCCGCAGCACCTCCGACGCCTGCCACCAATGCGACGCCCTGCCGATGGCTTCCGCCATGCTCAGCGGCTGCGGCATCCGTTTTCCATCCGTGACGATGTGGATGAACTCCGCCAGCGTCTGCGGAGCCAGCGCCAGATCGTGCCCGTCAGACAGAAGCCGACCGAGCAACCCATCCGCCTGCGGATGAAACGGGTGCTCCCGGATTTCCGCCGCGACCAGAAAATCGGTGTCAATCCCGTGTGTCATCGAGCATTTCCTCCAGAAGGTCGTCCTCCGCCGTGATGGCCTGAATGGGCCCGCCCACGCTCACCGGACGTCGGTCTCGCAGGGAAGTGCGGCGCTGCATGTGCAGTTGCCGATACTGCTCCATCGCCTCCCGGATCAACTCGGACGCCTTGCGATCCACCTTCCTCGCATAGCGCTGGAACTCCTCGTAAACCGGCTCTGATACATTGACAGTGATGGTCTTCATAAATATGAATTAATGTATTGCGTTCTCTTTGTCAACACGGTCGCCGCTCATGACTTGATCAAAGTGGTCCCTGGCAACCCCCGCCGACGCCTCGCCGTGGCGCGCGACCGTCTTCCGCGCGGACATTCCGCCCGCTTTCGAGAGATGGATGCGCGCCCTTTGAGGAGTCAGGATCCAGACCGAACGCAACGGACGGGGCGGGCTCCGGCGCAGTGAGACTGGGAAGACGGTTCAAAATCTCTTTGTCCAATGGGGGCCTCACCGGGTAGGATTCCCTCGTGAAACAGTGGGCCAAAGCATCCCTTACCCTCCTCGTCGTGATCGGGACCGGCAGCGACGCCGATCTGGTCCAGTATCTCCAGGTGATCGTGAACGAAGTGGTGGTTGAAGATGGGAGGGGCTATTGGCAAAGGGCCGAACGATAGAAAAGAGGCAAAACGACGGTATTAAGGTTCTCGATGAACCTACGCCATCAACCCACCCGTCGGAATTCCATCCGTGCCCTCGTCCAACCGGTCGCGCTGGCGCTCGTCGCCCTCCCCACACTCAGCCACGCCGTGGAGCCGATGAGCCCCTTCGGCATCGGGGCCTGCAACCAGACTTCGCAGGAGCTGGAGAAATGGATCCCGCAGATGGAGAAGATCGGGCTGGGTTTCATGCGGACGTTCCGCAGCAACTGGGACGCCGTCGAGCCCGAGGAGGGGAAATGGAACTGGGCGCTGGTGGACGGGCAAATGGCGTATCTCACCGAGCACGGGTTCACCTTCGGCGGCCTGCTGCTGGGAAGCCCGCGCTGGAACACGAAGGACGCGCCGGGATCGCTGCCGGTGAACAACCTTCCCGCCTGGTCGAACTATGTCTCGAAGCTGGTGACGCACTGCAAGGGCAGCGTGAAATACTGGGAGGTGTGGAACGAGCCGCCGAACTTCACCGGCAAGGACCAGACCCCGGCGGACTACGCGAGGCTCGTCGTCGCCAGCTACGACGCGGCCAAGGCGGCGGACCCGGACTGCCTCGTCGGGCTGGCCGCGAAATCCGCGCACCTCAACTACCTCGAGCAAGTCCTCAAGGCCGGCGCGAAGGGACACTACGACTACATCACGCTCCATCCCTACGAGGTGCTCAATGGCATCGCCGACCACGCGGGGACGGAAGCCATCTACATGAACATCGTCCCCGTCGTGCGCAAGATGCTCGCCGCCCAGGACCCGGCGAAAGCGGACGTTCCAATCCTCTTCACCGAGCTGGGTTGCGACGAAAAGAAAGGCCTCGACGTGCAGGCCCACGCGCTCGTGAAAGCCTACACGATGGGGATCGCGCAGGGCGTCGCGTGTATCCAGTGGTTCGAGGGCATGGACGGCGACAGCGGGCCGATGGGCCTGCTCCGGCGCGATGGCACGCCGCGCCCGGCCTACACCGCGATGGGCCAGATGATCGCGCACTTCGGGCCGCATCCGACCTATCTCGGCTGGGTGCTCGTGGACGACTGGAACTACGGCTTCGTCTTCCAGGGCGCGCAGGGCACCGTGCTCGCGACCTGGGCGCGCGGCGCGGCGGATCATGTAAAATTCGGCGCGCCCGTGCGGATCGTGCATCCGCTCACCGGCGAGACGACCACGGCGGAAAGCTACGCGCTGACCAAGGCCCCCGTCTTCCTCCTCGACCCGCCCGCCGATCTCGTCGCGCAGGCGTCGGCGAACAAGGACAAGCCCCTTCCGTGGGACGGCGATTACCGCCAGGCGAAGTCCGTCTCCATCACCTTCGGCGAGCGCACCGACGAGCGCGGCCTGCACACCCTTTCCGGCAATTCCGTCGCCAGCGCCGTCGTCGCATACGGCGGTTCGGCGCGCGCGGGCAGCGTCCCCGGCGGCACCGTCTTCGTCGTCGATCCCGGCTTCCTCTCCTACACCTCCGAGCCCATCGAGATCACCGCCGTCGTCCGACGCAACGAGGCCAACGACAACGCCGGCTTCAACCTCAACTACGAATCCAACACCGGCCTGAAAGGCGGCCCCGGTTGGTACACCGTGCCCGACAACAAGCAATGGCACTCCGTCACCTGGAAGCTCGACGACGCCCAGTTCGTGAACTACTGGGGCTTCAACTTCTCCTTCAACTCCGACGGCGACTCCTTCAACAAGTACTACCTCCAGAGCGTCACCGTGAGGAAGCCCGGAGAAAAATAGAAACCGTCGGAACAGATGCTCACGTGTTCCACAGCGCCCGCGCCCCGTCGAAGAGCATCTGGACGCCGACCATGAGGAGGAGCATGCCCATGAGACGTTCCATCGCACGCGCCCCGCGCCGCCCGAGGTGGCGGTAGAGCCACGGCGAGCTCAGGAGGACGGCGGCGCAGATGCCCCACGCGCAGGAAAGCGCGCCCAGCCATTCCCAGACGCGGCCCGGCTCGGAACTGACAAGAAGCAGCAGGAAGGCGACGGCGCTGGGGCCGGCGATGAGCGGGGTGGCGAGGGGCACGATGAAAGGGTCTTCCTCGGCGGGAGCCTCGACCTTCGAAGCCCGGGGAAAGATCATCTCGAAGGCGACGACGCAGAGCACGACGCCGCCGACGGTGCTGAGCGAGCCTTGCCGGAGGCCGAGAAGCTGCATGATCGGCTTCCCCGCGAAAAGGAAAACGACGAGGATGCCGAGCGCGATGAGCAGTTCCCGCAGGATGATGCGGCGGCGCCTCTTCTCGTCAAAATCACGCAACAGGCTGTTCACGAGCGGAATCCCGCCGAAGGGATCCATGATGAGGAGAAGAGTGAGGGTCGCGGTCGCGAAATCCATGCCTCTGTTCTAAGCCGCTTCCGTCACGCTGTCACCGGGGGAATCGCGTCCGTTTGAGTCATCGATGCGAACTGTGATACAGTGAGATCAGGCCCCGAGCGGGCGTTTTTCACCAGAGATCCCATGACCGCCAAAATTCCTTCCCTCCTTCGCCTCCTCCCGGCTAGTGCCGCCGTGTTTGTCGCGACTTTCCCGGCCAGTGCTGCCGTCGAGTTCAACCGCGATATCCGGCCGATCCTTTCGGAGAATTGCTTCCAGTGTCACGGCCCCGATCCGGGCTCGCGGAAGGAGGATCTACGGCTGGACACGAAGGAAGGATTTTTCGCGAGCACCGAGGATCGCGGTCCGACGGTCGTCGCGGGCAAGCCGGACCAAAGCCCAATGTTCCAGCGGGTAATGTCCGACGATCCCGACGAGATCATGCCGCCGCCAAAGTCGCACAAGCAGCTCAAAGCCCACGAGAAGGAACTGCTGCGGCAATGGATCGCCGAGGGCGCGGACTGGCAACCGCACTGGTCGTTCCTCGCCCCACCCCGACCGCCGGTGCCGACGAACCTTTCCGATCCCGCGTGGGTGCGGAATCCGATCGACGCCTTCGTCCTCGCCAAACTCGACGCCGCCGACCTGAAACCCGCGCCCGAGGCCGACCGGCGGACGCTCGTCCGGCGGCTCGCGCTCGACCTCACCGGCCTGCCGCCGACGGTCGCGGAGCTGGGCGCCGTCCTCGCTGATCCTTCGCCGGACTGGGCCGCGAAGTTCACGAAAACGCGCATGGATTCGCCGCGCTGGGGCGAGCATCGCGGGCGCTATTGGCTGGACGCCGCGCGCTACGCGGACACCCACGGGATGCACTTCGACAACTACCGCGAGATGTGGCCCTACCGCGATTGGGTGATCAAGGCCTACAACACGAACCTCCCCTTCGACCAATTCGTCGTCGACCAGATCGCGGGCGACCTTCTGCCGAACCCCACGCTCGACCAGAAGGTCGCGACCGGCTTCCACCGCTGCAACATCACCACGAACGAGGGCGGCACCATCGTGGAGGAAAACCTCGCCAACTACGCCCGCGACCGCGTCGAAACGACGTCGTGGGTTTTCCTCGGACTCACCGCGAATTGCGCGGTCTGTCACGATCACAAGTTCGACCCGATCACGACGAAGGATTTCTACGCCATGTCGGCGTTTTTCCGGAACACGACCCAGCCGGGCCTCGACGGTAATGTGAAGGACTCGACGCCAAGCATCCCCGTTCCGATGCCGGAAGACCGGGCCCGGGCGGACGCGCTTCCGGGGGAGATCGCCGCCGCGAAGGCGATGCTCGAAAAACGCCGCGCCGAGGCCGCGCCGGAGTTCAAGGACAAGCTCGCCGCCGTGAAGCCGGGGTCGGTGCGCGATGTCGTAAGCCGCGACAAGGTGGTCTTCCACGCGCTTTTGAATGACGCCGCCAGCCTGCCCGTGAACGTGAAGCCGGTGGGCACGATCGAGTGGTCGCCGGACGGCAAGCTCGGCCCCGCGCCGCAGCTCAAGGCGGGCGCGAGCTTCGAGCTGGGCGACCTCGGCGACTTCGAGAAGGACGAGGCCTTTTCCTACGGCGCGTGGGTGCGCCCGAACCGCGACAAGGGCGCGGGCTCCCCCCTCGCGCGGATGGACCAGAAGGACGGCTACCGCGGTTGGGACCTCTTCCAGGCGGATGGAAATGTCGCCGCCCACATCCTTCACCGGTGGCCGGACAACGCGCTCAAGGTCTCGACCACGAGCACGCCGCTGAAGCCTGGCTCATGGCAGCACCTCTTCGTGACCTACGACGGCTCCGGGAAAGCGGCCGGGATAAAGATCTATGTCAATGGCGAGCCTGCGCCGACGAAGACCGACAACGATTCGCTCACCGAAACCATCCGCACCGGCACGCCCCTCCGTATCGGCCAGCGGAGCGAAACCGAAGCCTTCGACGGCTCCGTGCAGGATGTCCGCCTCTACGGGCGCACGCTGAAGCCGGAGGAAGTGAAGGCCATCGCCGAGCGCGGTGCCTTCAAGGCCCTCCTCGCCGTCCCCGCCGACAAACGCACGCCCGAGCAGGAAACGGCGCTCTACGAACAATATCTCGCCGCCTACGACGAGCCGTTCCGCACCGCGACCGATCAGCTCGCCGCCCTCGAATCGGAGCAAGTCGCCATTACCGCCCGCAGCGCGATCACTCACGTCCAGGCCGAACGCATGGACGCGCAGCCGATGGCGAAGATCCTTTCGCGCGGCCAGTACGACCAGCCCGGCGAGGACGTCGAGCCCGCTGTCTTCCACGCCCTCCATCCGATGCCGGAAGGCGCGCCGAAGAACCGGCTCGGTCTGGCCCGGTGGCTCGTCGCCGCCGACAACCCGCTCACCGCCCGCGTGACCGTGAACCGGTTCTGGCAGGAAATCTTCGGTACCGGCCTCGTCAAGAGCGCGGAGGATTTCGGCATCATGGGCGAGATCCCGCCGAACCAGGCGCTCCTCGACTGGCTTGCCGTCGAGTTCCGCGAATCCGGCTGGAACGTCCGCCATCTTTTCGAACTCATCGTCGACTCCGCCACCTACCGGCAGGCCAGCCTGATAACGGAGGAAAAGCTTGCCCGCGATCCCGAGAACCGGCTCCTCAGTCGCGGCCCGCGCTTCCGCATGGATGCCGAGATGGTGCGTGACTACGCCCTCGCCGCCAGCGGTCTGCTCGTGGAGAAAACCGGCGGCCCGAGCGTGAAACCCTACCAGCCGGATGGTGTGTGGGAGACCGTCGCCATGCCCGAGAGCAACACCCGCAACTACGTCCAGGACAGCGGCGACGCCCTTTACCGCCGCAGCCTCTACACCTTCCTCAAACGTTCGGCTCCCCCGGCCAGCCTCGACATCTTCAATGCGACCTCCCGCGAGACCGCCTGCTTGCGCCGTGAGCGTACCAACACGCCGCTCCAGGCCCTCGTTACCCTGAACGACACCCAGTTCTTCGAGGCCGCCCGACGCCTCGCCGAGAATGCCCTGCGCGAGGGCATGGGCGTGCCGGCCAGCGTGCTCGAAGCAATGAGCCTCCGCATCCTCGCCCGTCCGCTGACCCCGGAGGAAAGCGCCCTCGTCCTCGCCAACCGCGACGCCTTCGCCGCCTTCTACGCCGCGCATCCGGACGAAGCCAAGGCCGCCGTCACCGTCGGGGCCTCGGTGCCCGACGCCACCCTCGATCCCGCGGAGCTCGCGGCGTGGACGATGACCGCCAACCAGCTCCTCAACCTCGACGAAACCCTCAACAAGTAAGCCCCCGCCATGCACCCCTTCGACGATTACCTTCTCTCCGAATCCCGCCGCCAGTTT
>JAHEDC010000424.1 GCA_024641425.1 Verrucomicrobiales bacterium
CGGGACGGTGCCATCGGTGAGATCGTGGCCGGCCAATGCTACTGGAACATGGGCCCGCTCTGGGTCGAGGACGCCAGGAAATACTGGGACACCTACCAGACCGGCAAATGGAGCGCCATGGAATACCAGTGCCGCAACTGGCTCTTCCACACCTGGCCTTCGGGCGACCACATCTGCGAGCAGCACGTCCACAACATCGACATCATGCACTGGGCCCTCGGCTCCGATCCGAAGAGGGTCATGGTCCTGCGGCGGTCGGCAGGAGCGGGTGCAGCCCCAGTACGGAAACATCTCCGACCACTTCGCGACGGAACTGGAATTCGACAACGGCCTCCGCGTCACCAGCATGTGCCGCCAGCAGTCCGGGGTGAACTTCAATGTCGCCGAACGCCTCGTCGGCACCAAGGGTCAGCTTTATCTCGAGGGCTCCCAGGGCGAGATCACCGGCCCCAACGCCTACAAATACGATGGGGCCGACAACGCCCCCTACGTTCAGAAACACGCCGATCTGATCCAGAGCATCCGCCACGGAAACGCCGTCAACGAAGGCGAGCAAGTGGCCCGAAGCACCCTCAGCGCCATCGCGGGGCGCATGGCCGCCTACACCGGACGCGCCATGAAATGGGATTGGGCCCTCAATGCCTCCAAACTCGACCTCACTCCGGCCGCTTACACCTTTGGCGACCTGCCGGTCGATCCTCCGGCCACGCCCGGCATCACAAAGCTGATGTAACGCGCGCATACCGTCGCAACCGACCGGCGCCTTCCCCTTTCCTGGCCCCGCATGCGACGGAAAGCGGCCATTCCTTCGAAAAACGCCGAAGCATCGCTTGGCAAAGAAAGGTGGATCTCGGTCTGCTAACTTATAGAGTTTCGTCCCCTCACCATGAAAGCCATCCCTCTCCTCCTTCCTTTTGCCGTCCTCTCGCTCCAAAACGCGACCGCCGACTCCCCGCCCGGCGGCACCGAGTTCGAGCGGCTCAACGCCGCCTCGGGAAACCTCGCCACCCTTGCGGGCACCGGTTTCGTCGATGTGGAAGGGGCGAATTCCTGGATCCCCGCCTACGAGGGCGAGATCGCTACCCTGGTCGAACTTTCGAACCCCCACATGGCGATGGCCGATGCCTTCGGACGCATCTACGTCGCCGACAAGGAATCCCACGCCATCCTCCGCATCTCGGCAGGCCGGATCACCACCGTCGCGGGGACCCACATTGCCGGGAACGGCGCGGACAACGAGGCGCCCGCGCTCTCCGTCGCTCTTTCGAATCCCAATGGCCTCTACACCCTTCCCGACGGCACCACCTATGTCCTCGACCTCGACAACGGCAAGATCCGCCGCCTCGATATCGCCACTGGAACGCTCCGCACGGTTCTCACCGACCCCGGCGGCTTCGGCGCCGGCCGCGGCCTCTGGGTCAGCCCGGACGAATCCCTGATCTACTACTGTGGCGGAGCGTCCGGCGTGGGAGTGAACCAGAATATCCAGAAATGGACCCCCGGCTCTGGCATCGAAACCTTTGCCTCCGTCCCGGGTGACCTCGGCAACCTAACGGTCGATCCGAACGGCCATGTCGTCGTCACCTCCCGTGCCCAACACCGGGTCTATCGCGTCGCCCTCGATGGCTCGTCCATCACGCCCATTGCCGGCAACGGAAGCACCGCCCTCGCCATCTCGGGCCAGCCCGCCCTCTCGACCGGCATGGAACGCGTCCGCGGCATCGCCTTCCGGCCCGATGGCTCCTACTTCCTCTGCTCCCAGAAAGGAGGCGATATCCTCTTCGTCGATACAGCCGGCATCGCGCACATCTATGTCACCGGAGCTTCCAACGGCAACGCGAACAATGGAGACGGACTGCCTCCGAACGCTCCGGGGCCGGCCAAGATTTCCGAACCGCGCGCCATCACGCTCGCTCCCAACGGGGATCTGATCATCACCACCAACGACACCGGCTTCCTCCGTCTCGTCCCCACTTTGTGCCCTCCGAATCCTCCCTCTCCCGCCGAAACTTCACTCACCCTGGCCAACGACACCGTCACCCTGTCCTTCCCGCCTCGCTATAACACTCCCTACTTCGTCGACCAGTCTCCCGATCTCACGGCAGGTTCCTGGGTTCCGGTCGCCGTCACCCTCACGGGCAGCGCGACCCTCCCCGCCATCGGCACCGCGTTCCTCCGCGTTCGCGCTCCCCGGTAACCCCTTTTCCGCCATTCGTGGACCATGCTCCCACGGGTCTCCACGGTTCTGAATTCCGCCCTTTCACAAGCGAATGCCGGTCGCCGAAGCTATCCAGAACCTGCTTTCCACCATCGAAGCCGAAAAGGGGGTCGAAATCCTCTACGCCTGTGAGTCCGGCAGCCGGGCCTGGGGCTTTGCCTCGCCGGACTCCGACTTCGATATCCGTTTTCTCTACCGTCGCCCCTTTCCCGACTCCTACGGGATCGAGCTGGGGGCGGACACCATCGAATGCCCCATTTCGGACGATCTGGATCCCGGTGGCTGGGATCTTCGCAAGGCCCTCGGCTTGCTCCGGAAGTCGAATGGCGCCCTCATCGAGTGGCTGCACTCCCCGATCATTTACCGGGAGAAGGCGGCCTTCCTCGACAATGTCCGCCAACTGGTGCGCGACCACCTCTCCGTCAGAAGCCTCGCCAATCACTACCGCGGGCTCGCCAGCGGAACCTACAACACACGCATCGACGTGCCGGAACCTTCCGCGAAGGCCTATCTCTATTGTCTACGGGCGCTTCTCGCCGCCCATCACGTCCTAAAAACGGGGACGCCCCCTCCGGTTCCCTTTGCCCAACTCATTCCCATCGCTCCCCCCGGTGTTCAAGAGGCGATCCACGATCTGATCGACTGGAAATCCACCGCCTCGGAAATGGCATCGCCCGGGAAGCTTCCCGTCCTAAACGCCTATCTCGCAACCGGCCTTCCCGCTCTCGCCGCCACCCTCGACGCGATGGAGGAGGATACCATTCCTACCGGGCCCTTCGATGAGATGCTGAGGCACTGGACACTCTGGCCCTCGTCGTTTCGCGGCCCCCGGCTACGAAAAGCCGACTTCACCTTGTCCCGCGTCCGCGAACCGGATCTCCTCCTCTTCGAGGCCGTCAGCGGAAGCCGCGCCTTCGGCACGCATCAGGAACGATCCGACACGGATCTGCGAGGCGTCTTCGTCGCGCCGCCCGCATTTCTCTGTAGCCTGGAGGCCATCGATCAAGTCAGCGATGCCAGGGGCGATGAGGTTTCCTACGAAGTCGGCCGTTTCGTCTCGCTCCTTGCCGCGAACAATCCCAATCTGATCGAACTGCTTTTCACACCCCCGAATTGCCTCCGCTTCAAGCACCCGGCCTTCGACCTCCTCAAGCCCGGGATCTTTCTTTCGAAACTCTGCCGCCAATCCTTCGGCAATTACGCGATGGGGCAAATTCGCAAGGCGCGAGGCCTTAACAAGAAGATCGTCAACCCCGAGCCTGAAGTTCGGCGCCCGCTCCGGCACTTCTGTCACATCCTCGAAGGTCAGGGCTCGATCTCCCTGGACACCTGGCTTTCCCGCGAGAACCTGGACGAACAACTCTGCGCGCTGGTAGCCGCCCGACACGCACCGGGAACGTATGCCGTCTTTCACGACCCCTCGGGCGCACTCGCTTACCGCGGGCTCTTTTCAAAAAGGAATGCTGCCGCCGTGCTGTGCTCGTCGGTTCCAAAGGAAGCCACTCCCCTCGCCTGGATGCATTGCAATCTTGATGCCTTCAGGGCCCATTGCCGCGCCCATCGCGAATACTGGCTCTGGGTGGAGGGGCGGAACGAAGAGCGCCACCGGACGAACACCGCTCACGGGCGGGGATACGATTCGAAGAACCTGATGCACACGCTGCGCCTCCTCGAGCAGGCGATCGAAATCGCCCGCGACCACCGGATCACCCTCCCCCGCCCCAACGCAGACTGGCTGATACGGGTAAAGGCCGGCGAATTCACCTACGAGGAGGTGCTCGGGATCGCGGAAGCGAAATATCTCGAGATGGAGGCCGCCTTCGAAGCTTCCTCACTCCCCCATCAGCCCTCGCTTCAAATTGTCGGCGATCTCCTCCTCAATGTCCGGGACGCCTTCGCGCAGAAATGAACGCCCCGAAAGCAAGACAATGCATCCCCCCGAATCCGTCCGACAATCACTTGATCGCATTCCATTCAACGACTAGTTTTCGCTCCCATGAAATCTCACCTCAAGCCGCTTCTCCCGATTACGTTTCTATTTGTTGCCATTGGCCTCGCCGGTGGCCAGGACAAGGAAAACGCCCCCGCGCCGCTCAAGGTGCTCCTCGTCGCCGGCGGATGCTGCCACGACTACGCGCAGCAATCGAAAATCCTCAAGGCCGGCATCGAGGAACGCCTTCACGCCGAAGTCACGGTCGAGTTCAATCCCAGCAAAGGCACCGATGCCACCTTCCCGATTTACCAGTCCGCCGACTGGGCGAAAGGTTACGACGTCATCCTCCACGACGAATGCTCGGCTTCCGTGACGGATCCGGCCTATGTGAAGCGCATTCTGGACTCCCACCGGAACGGAACGCCGGCGGTGAACCTTCACTGCGCGATGCATAGCTATCGCTGGGGCAACTTCAAGCAGCCGGTGAAAGCCGGGGCCGACAACGCGGGCTGGTATGAAATGATTGGCCTCCAGACCACCGCCCACGGCGCGCAACTGCCCATCAAGGTGGTTTTCTCTGAGGCCGCGCATCCGATCACCAGCGGCTTGGAAGACTGGACGACAATCAACGAGGAACTCTATAACAACATTCAGATATTCGACGGCACCACCGCCCTCGCCAAGGGAACGCAGCAGCAGCAGCCGAACAAGAAGAACCCCAACGCCAAACCGAGCGAAACAACCACGGTTGTCGTCTGGACCAACGAATACGGCCCGAAGAAAACCCGGATTTTCAGCACCACCCTCGGTCACAACAATGAGACGGTCGCCGATGACCGCTATCTCGATCTCGTCACCCGAGGCCTCCTCTGGTCGACCGGACACCTCGCCGACGACGGATCGGTCGAGGCCGGTTACGGCAAGTAAGCGGGAATATTGACCCTCAAGGATTAGCCTTCAGCCCGCAGTTGACCGCACGCGGCGCCCTACGCTCCCGCAACCTCCACCAGTTTCTCCAGAACCCTCCGCTGCGCCCCGACCCTCTCGTAGAGGCAGAATTCCGACGGTGTCTCGAACGTGATCGTCGTGTCGGCGTGGTGGAAATGCAGGTAAACCGCTTCGGGCAAGCCCGCCAGCGGGAAATTCTCGGGCGTCACCTTGCGCCGGATGATCCCCTTCTTCGCGCGACTCACGTCGATGCGCGTCCGGGTATCGGGCGCGATGAAATCGGCGGCAGCGGTGAGCAACGCCTCGCCGATGTGTTGCCCGGTGTTGCTGATCTCATAGATGTAACTTCCAAGGGCATCGTAGTCCTCGTGAAGCATGGCCGCGAATGCGAAACGCCGTTGCCCGACGATCCCCCGCCATTGCCGGATCACGTTCGCGCGCCCGTTCTGGAATTCCCGGTTCAGATCGCGCCCCCGGTGATCGGCCCGCGTGTTGTTGACCAGCCCCCACGGATTCAGACAGGGAAAAAGGAGCACATCAGCCTCACGGAGAAAGTCGCTGTTTTCCTCCGCCCATTCGAGCAACCCCAGCACCGCCGCCGGCTCATCGCCGTGGATGCCCGCACTGAGATAGAGGCCGCGATTCGATACGGTGGCCGATCGTGGCCGAAGAACGTGGAGCGCGAATCCGCCATTCTCCGCGAAGGCTTCCATGCGCAAACGCGCCTTCCGCG
>JAHEDC010000425.1 GCA_024641425.1 Verrucomicrobiales bacterium
CACCGGGACGCGCGGGGAGTGGGGTCCCGCATGCTGCATTTCTACGGCGTCACCTTCCCCTGCGCCGTGCGGCGCGACTACCGGATGTTCTGGCTCTCGATGGCCCTCTTCTGGCTCACGGCAGCGGCGATGATTGGCTCCGTCTTCCTTGATCCCCTCTGGGTGCAAGCCTTGCTTGGGCCGGAGATGATGGAGAAACTCGAAGGCATGTACGGCGGTGAGGAAACCGGCGATTTCCTTCGCGAGGAATACGGTTCCGATTTCATGATGTTCGGATTCTACATCATGAACAACATCAGCATCGACTTCCGCATGTTCGCCGGCGGCATCCTTGCCGGAGTGGGCACGCTTTTCTTTCTCGTTTTCAATGGCCTCTTCCTTGGAGCCGCGACCGGCTATATCCATTACGCCTGCAACCCCACCCGCTTCTACACCTTCATCTGCGGGCATTCGTCCTTCGAATTGATGGGCGTCATCATCGCGGCCATGGCGGGCTTTCACCTCGGCCTTGCCATCATCGCCCCCGGCCGCATGACCCGACGGGAAGCCCTCATCACACGGGTCAGGAAATCGATCGTCTACCTCTACGGAGCGGCCACCCTCACGTTCCTCGCCGCATGGGTCGAGGCCTTCTGGTCCGCTTCCAGCGTTCCGAACGAGGCGAAGTATCTCTTCGCCGGCTTCTTCTGGGCCCTCATTCCCATTTATCTTGTCTTCTGCGGAAGGGGGCGCGTGCCGGATGAATCCTGAGAACATCACGGCCGTCATCCGCCCCCGCTCGGCCTGGGAGGCCGCCGACCTGGGGTGCGTCCTCGTCCGTCGGCACACGACCCGCTTCCTCAATGCCTGGTGCCTCACCGTTTTTCCGATCTGGGCCATCGTCTGTGTCATCCTCTGGAACAGTCCCGGCTGGGCGATGATCGTCATCTGGTGGTTGAAGCCGGTCTACGACCGGGCCCCGCTTTTCATCGTCTCGCGTGGACTCTTCGGCCCGCCGCCACCGTTACGGGAGACGCTGCGCGCCTGGCCAGGGCTTCTGCTCCGCGATCTCGTTTGGTCGCTTACCCTCGGACGCATCAGCCTCCGGCGTTCCTTCGAGATGCCGGTCTCTCAACTGGAGGGCCTGCGAGGCCCCGCCCGCCGACAACGAGCGGTCGTGCTTGGCTACGAGGGTGGTGGTCAGGCCTCGAATGTGACCGTGGCCTTCCTCGCCCTCGAACTGGCGGTCGGGCTCGCCCTCTCGGCCGTGGCGGAGCCCTTTATTCCGGAGAGTGGCGCCGTCGATTGGCAAGCGGCCGCCGCCTCGCTCGACGGAGGCAGCTATCAGTTCCCCAACAGCTTCCTCTGGTTCACGAACGCCATCTACATGATGACGATTACCCTTCTGGAACCGTTCTATGTCGGCGCCGGATTCGGGCTTTACCTCAACAGCCGAACGCACCTCGAAGGCTGGGATATCGAGCTGGCCTTCAAATCCATGTCGGCACGCCTTGCCGGGATCAAGTCCCGCATCGTCCGGCCCACGACCACCGCCGCCGTCGCCGCGCTTTGCGCCGTCGTCCTCATCCCTTCGGCCACCCGCGCCCAGGACGCCGAGATCGAGGATTTCGAGACAACGCGCGAAGCGGTCGAGCGCATCCTGGCGGAACCCGAATTCGAGGTGCACAAAACGGAGCAGAAACACTGGGTCAGCGACGAGAAAACCAACACCGAAGACAATGGAACGGGAAGCGCCGAAGGCATCGGTTGGGTCATGGGCATCGCCCGCGTCATCTTTTGGCTCGCCGTCGCCGCCCTGGTCTATTGGCTCGGCGTCCTGATCTACCGGAACCGGGACTTTTTCCTCGTCCGAGGCAAGCGGAGCGATGCGCCGCCCCCCGAGCGCGCCCGCACGGTCCTCGGCATGGACGTCGGAGCCGAAACCCTCCCGGACGATATCGCCGCCAGCGCGCGCGCCCTCTGGCGCGAGGGCCGCGTCCACGAAGCCCTGCGCCTGCTCTACCGGGGTTCCCTCTCCTGGTTCGTCCATCGCGCCGACCTGCCGGTGCGGGAGAGCGACACCGAAGCCGATTGCGCGCGCCACGCCGACGCGCTTCCGGATTCCGGACAGCGCACCTATTTCAATCAACTCACCGAAACGTGGGTCGCCCTCGCCTATGGTGGCATGCCCCCCCACGAGGAAGGGATGGCCACCCTCTGCGACCACTGGCCATTCGGCGGGACGGAAAGGAGGAAATCGTGATCCTCCGCGCCACCCTCCGAACCCTTCTCCTCGCCTTCGCAACCATGGCCCTCTGCGGTTGCGGCAAGGGCCACTGGGAGAACAAGGAGATCATCCACGGCTACAAGGGCGAGGCCCGGAGGAATCCCTTTCTCGCGTGCCAGCGCCTCCTGGAGGAGAACGATTACGACACGACCGCCACGCGGACCCTGGACGAGATGCCGGACCCCTACGACACGCTCTTCGTGGCCGCCGAGTCCGTCTATTCCGCGGGCCGTGCCCGGTATTTTCTCGATTGGGCCCGCGACGGGGGACACCTCGTCTTCGCCCTCAGGGGGGGCACCCATCTCCAGAACGACTGGAAACAAGCGGATCTCGATCTTTCCGATCTTTTCAAATCCAAGTCCCCCGAGGATTCCCCCCTCCTCGCCGAACTCGACCTTTCGGTCAATGATCGCCGCAAGGAGACCGAACTCACCTACGATGGTCTCGTCCTCGAATTCCCCGGCGTTACCGGGCTCCAGTTCGATCGACCTCGCGGAGACGCCACCATCCTCGGCGATCCCTTTGCCGCCGCGATGGTCTCCGTCCCCCACGGCCGGGGCCAGGTCACGATCCTCGTCGACGCCCATTGCCTGCGCAATCGGTATCTCGGGGATCACGACCACGGCGACTTCCTTCTTACCCTCGCAAACTACCGCGACTACGGTACGTTCTGGTTTCTTCTCAGCGCCAAGGTTTCGTTCCTCGGCCTTCTCTGGTCGCGCGCCTGGATGCCGGTGCTTTGCCTCGTCCTCCTCGTTCTCTTCTGGCTCTGGAAGAACCTCCCCCGCTTCGGTCCCTACCTTGCCCCCTTGGAGACGCATTCCCGGAAATTCTCCGAGCACGTGGACATGGCCGGGCGCTTCCTCTGGCGCCGCCGGAACACGGGCGAACTCCTCGCCCCCTTGCGCCGCCGCGTCCTCCACGCCTTCTCCCGAGCCCTCGGACTGCGCCCCGACACCCCTCCCGAGGAGGTCGCGCGCCGCATCGCCGAGCGCACGGGCCTCGAGGAGAAACGCGTCCGTTTCGCTCTCACCGCGGTGAATATCCGCGACGCCACCCAACTCACCCAAACCGTCCGCGATCTCCAGAAGCTCCATTCCCAACGCCCATGAATTCCGAAGACACCTCGCCCCAACCGCATGATGACGACTCACGTTACGCGCCGCCTCCGGTTCCGCAGAATTACGTGCCTCCTGTGTCCCTTTCCTCACCGGCCCCCGGAGCATCGACCCCCACCCAAGCCGCCTTCGAACTTGCCGCGCGCATCCGTCGGGAAGTCGGCAAGGTTTTCCTCGGTCAGGTCGAAGTCGTCGATCAGGTCCTCGCGTCCCTCCTCGCAGGGGGCCACGTCCTTCTCGAAGGCAAGCCGGGCCTGGGCAAGACCCACCTGGTCCTTGCCCTCTCGCGGGCCTGCGGCATCCACTTCGGGCGCATCCAGTTCACACCCGATCTCATGCCCACCGACGTCACCGGCCATACGCTCTACGATATGGGCAGCCAGAAGTTCCAGGTGCGAAAAGGCCCCGTTTTCACGAATCTTCTCCTTGCCGACGAGATCAACCGCGCCCCCGCCAAGACCCAGTCCGCCCTTCTCGAGGTCATGCAGGAACGCCAGGTCACCATCGATGGCGAAACCATCGTCCTCGATCCGCCGTTTATGGCCATCGCGACGCAGAACCCCATCGAGCAGGAAGGAACCTACCCCCTGCCCGAGGCCCAGCTCGACCGTTTCCTCATGAAGGTCCTCATCGATTATCCCGAATCGGCGCACGAGATCGCCATCGTCGCGAACGTCGCCGCCGCGGCGGCGGGACAAGGCCTCAATCCCGGCAAGGTCGAGCAGGTCTGCACCGGCGCGGATATCCTCGCCGCCCAGCAGGCGACGGCCGAAGTGCAGGCCGTGGAGGCCGTCGTCCACTACGCGGTGAATCTCGCCCGCGCCACCCGGGCGTCCGCCGGAATCAGCCTTGGGGCCGGTACCCGCGGCGCGATCAGCCTTCTCCGCACGGGAAAGGCCTACGCCATCCTCGGAGGTCGCCATTTCGTCTCTCCCGACGACATCAAGCGCGCCGTTCTTCCCGTCCTCCGCCACCGCGTGGCAATCGCCCCGGAGCTCGCGATCAGTGGACAGGACGTGGACAGCGCCCTCCTCGCCATCGTTCAGACCGTCGAGGCCCCTCGCTGACTCTCCGATGCGACCGGCGCTCTCGCTCCTCCTCTTCCTTTTCGGCTGGTGCCTCATCGGCATCGCGGCCTCGTTCTGGCCGCACTATCAGCCGATCTGGTTCGGCACGGGAGGCGCCATCTTTCTCGTCGCCGGAATCGACGCCCTTCTCCTCATGCTCCGGCGTTCGCCTGAATGCGAGCGCGAGATGCCCTCTCGTTTCGCCCTCGGCGTCGAGAGCGAAGTGACGCTTGTCCTGCGCAATTCCGGAACCACCGCGCTCCGCGCCGACATTTTCGACGGCCTTCCGCCTACCGCCGAATGCGGGCAGCTCCCATGGCACGGCATCCTCCCGCCCCGGAAATCCGTCCGCGTCAGCTACGACACGCGCTTTTTCAGGCGGGGCGAGGTGGATTTCGCCCCCTGTCACGCGCTTCTCCATTCGCCTCTCGGATTCTGGCGTCGCCGGCGTTTCCTCGGAACCGGAACCACCATCCGCGTCTTTCCGAATTACGAACCCATCGTTCGCTTTGCCCTCCTTTCGATGGAGAACCGTGACAGCCCCATGGGCATCCGCTACCGGAACAAGGCCGGCATGAGCCGCGAATTCCACCAACTGCGAGACTACAAGGAAGGGGACGTCCTTTCGCAGATCGACTGGAAGGCTACCGCGCGCCGCCGCACGCTCATCAGCCGCGAATACCAGGAACAACGGGATCAGACCATCATCCTTCTCGTCGACTCCGGGCGTCGCATGCGCGCGCTCGATGGCGAGGTCTCGCAATTCGACCACTGCCTGAACGCGATGCTTCTCCTCTCCTACATCGCCCTCCGACAGGGCGATCACGTCGGCGTCCAGTCCTTCGGCGGAAGCGATCGCTGGATGCCTCCCGTAAAAGGTCAGCACTCCATGTCGCGGATCCTGAACCATCTCTACGATTACGAGACGACGTCCGCGCCCAGCGACTTCGCCGAAGCGGCCGAGAGACTGATGATCCGGCAGAAGCGCCGCGCCCTCGTCGTCGTCCTCACCAACCTGCGCAGCGAGGATTCCGCCGTCCTCACGCCTTCCGTTCGCCTTCTCCAGCGCCGCCATGTCGTCATGGTCGCCAGCCTCCGTGAGCGGGACCTTTCGGAGCGCGTCAAGACCGAGGCCCGCGGCCTCGACCAGGCCCTGGGCGTGGCCGCCACCTTCGGCTACTTCGAGGAGCGGGAAAAACTCATGGACGAGCTCCGTGCCCACGGGATCCACATGGTCGACTCCCTCGCCGATGCCCTCCCCGTAGCCATCACGAACGAATACCTCCGGATCAAGCAGGCGGGGCTTCTTTGAGGCACCGGCGGCGGCGGCCTGAATCAAAGCACGAAGCGCGGACTCTGTCCGAGGAATTGCGCGGGATT
>JAHEDC010000426.1 GCA_024641425.1 Verrucomicrobiales bacterium
CGGAGACGAGCGCGTCTTCTTCCTCGCCGTCCGTGACCAGAGGCAAATAAAGCGGCATCAAGGTAATCTCGTGCCCTTGCGCGCGCAGGGCCTTCATCAGATCCATGTCGCGCAGACAACTCCCGCAATGGAAATTCGCGGTGCCCGGCGTGAGATGGACGATCCTCATGCGACGCCTGCGGCGGCGGCCCCGGCTGCCTTTCGCCCGTAAGGAAGTTCCGGCGGCAGTTGCGCGAATTCCCCGACCGCCGAGAAGAGCGCGCCGAAGTCCTTGGAAAGATCGCCGATCAGGCAATCGGTCAGCGCCCCCCGGACATCCGGATGTGCCTTGATCAGCTCCGCGAAGCTGAAGCCCTCGTCGTAGAACGCATAAACGAGCTTCCGCATGGCCTCGATTCCCTCGCATGTCGCCTCGCCGTAGCGGTCGAATTGCGAGGCCGAGAAATCGCCGGTTTCAAGCGCCGCGTCTGCCGCATCCGCGGCCATTTCCCCGGTCTTCAACGCAAGGAAGACGCCGGAGGAAAAAACCGGATCAAGGAAGGCGAAGGCATCACCCACCAGCAGAAGGCCATCTCCGGCGCAGAACTCCGAGCGGTAGGAATACTCGCCCGTCACCCAGTATTCGCCGAATTGCTTGGCACCCGCGAGGTGATCCTCGATCCACACGTTCTCCGCGATCTCGCGCTCGAATATCCCCGCCGGATCGTTCCCCTCGCGGAAAAGATACTCCCGCTCGCCCACGATGCCGACGCTCACGATGTCATCGCGGAGCGGAATATACCAGAACCAGCCTTTCTCCGGAATGTAGGCCACGGTCGTCGCCCCCGCGTCGAGCCCCTGATCGCGCTTCGCCCCTTTGTAGTAGGTCCAAAGCGCGACTTTCTTCAATTCCGGATCGCGATTGCGCCAACGGTTCTTCGACATGACCAGCGCGTCGCGCCCTGTGGCATCGATCGTGATCGGCGCCAGCACGTCGCGCGATTTTCCGTCCACTTCCACGGTCACGCCGACCACCGCACCGGAGTCGTTCCGCAGCACATCGCGCACCTTCGCGCCTTCCACGATTTCCGCCCCGTTCGCCCGCGCCTTTTCGACGATCATCTGGTCGAAGACGCTGCGCTCCACCTGCCACGTCGTCGACGAGGGATGGTCGTAGTGCTGGAAAAAATAGAACGGTCGCGACTGCCTCCCGTCCTGGGTGACGAACTGCACGCTCTGCTTTTCCACGAAACCCTGTGACGTCATTTGCTCGACCAGCCCGAGCCGGTTCAGCGTGAACCAGCAGAACGGCATCAGCGATTCCCCGACGTGATAGCGCGGCAAACGTTCCTTTTCGAAAACGATCACCTTGCGGCCTTTCTCGGCCAACAATGCCGCCGCCGTCGCTCCGGCCGGGCCGGCTCCGACAATGATCACGTCCGCTTCGTTTTGTGGGTCGATGGTCTTGCTCATGATGAAAATCCTTACGCTCCGGTTTCGATTTCGGATGATCCCCCCGAGCGCGGGAGAACCTCGACGATGTCGGCGAAAACAATCCCGTCCGCATCCGTCAGTTCGTTGCTCCGACCGAACAGCCGCACCCCGTCGTTCTCACCCAAGGAGTGGCCGATCCGTCGGTCCGCAACCAGCGAGAAATACCCGCGAGGACAGCTCCGGTAGTTGATCCTGTGTTTCTCCAGCAGTCCCCCCAGCGGCGCCATCCCGGTCGCGATCTGCTCCCGGATCGGCCCCTCGAAGGCCTCCAGCCGGATCCCGATCGCCCCGAACTCCACCGGCTGCCCGTTGTCCCGACGCCGCAGCACCACCATCCGCATCAGGTAATCCGACGACACCTCCCGCGCCAGCACCTCCAGCTCCAGCGGTGCGCCGTGGAAACGCGCCAGCGTCGATGTCATGTCCCGCTCGTGCACCAGCAGCGAGCGCTCCGGCTCCGGCACCTCCGCGCCCTCGACCCACTCGATTTCCGGCAGCGGACGCTCCTCGTTGGCGTAGAAATAATGCAGCGGCAGCAGGAGCGACATCGCCGCGGGCGAGCCCTCCTCAGGTATAGCGTGCATGGCGGTGGTGGCTCAGGAAAAACTCGTGCAGCAGGCGATCCACCTGCAACAGACCGTCACGACTGAGGATGATCTCGTCGCCCTCGACGGAAATGAAGCCCTCGTCCTTCAGATAGGCGAGCGGCTGCGCGAAACGCACCAGCGGATCGACTCCGAACTTCTGCCGGTAATACCCCGCGTTCGTCCGCCCCAGCTTGAGTTGGAGAATAAACTCCCGGATCAGCCGCTCGTCCTCATTCGTCACATAGGCCCGGAAGATCGCGCTCTCCCCCTTGTCGATCGCCATCATGTAAGGCCCGACATCCGCCTGGTTCTGCAAATGGATCCCGCCCAGCGCGCCGAACGACGCCACGCCCAGCGGGAGCAAATCCGCGCCCTCCCAGAGATAGTCACGATAGACGAACTTCACTTTTTCCGGATTCTTCACCACCGTGTAGGCGCTCGTCACCGTGTAGCCCGCCTTCTCGAATTCGCCGAACGCGTAATCCACCCAACGCCGCTTCGTCGGCCAGTTCGCCACCGGCGCGGTCAGCTTGCCCGAGGCCTGCATCTCCTTGTAGATCGTCGTGTTATACGGCACCTCCATCTGGTAAATGGTCACGCATTCCGGGTCCAGCGAGATCGCCTTGTCCACGCAGCGCTTCCAGTTGTCCTCGGTCTCGTCGATCATCCCCGCGATGAGGTCGATGTTCAGCTGCGGGAAATCCAGGCTCTTCGCGAAGCGATACGCCCGCTCGATCTCCTTCGACCGGTGCGCCCGCCCGTTCAGTTCCAGGATGCGGTCGTCGAAATTCTCCACTCCCAGGCTCAGCCGCGTCACCCCGATCTTCCGGATGTTCTCCAGCTTCTTCTCCGTCAGCGTCCCCGGCTCGCACTCGAACGCGACCTCCTCCGTCTCGTCCCACGGCATCAGATCCTTCATCCGGCCCGTCAGGTCATTCAGTTGATCCACCGACAGGTACGACGGCGTCCCGCCCCCGAAATAGACGAACTTCGGCTTCCGCCCCGCCAGATACGGCTTCGCCGCGTAGATCTCGAACTCCTTGATCGCCGCGTCCAGATACGCCTTGATCTCCCCCGCGTTCTTGTCCGTGTAGACGCGGAAGTAGCAGAAATGGCAGCGCTTCCGGCAGAACGGGATGTGGAAATACAGCCCCAGCGGCAGATCCTTCGGCGCCTCCGTCTCCAGCAGCCGGTGCACCTCCGGCACCGCCTCCTTCGTCCAGAAGGAAAACGGCGGGTAATTCGCGACAAAGTAATTCCCCGCCTCCGTTTCCGTCATCGACTCCACGCCGTGCGCGCCCTCCACGGGCGTTTTCAACTGCGCCAGCGTCTCGCGCAGGCTGGTCTGGGTCTCGTTGTCAGGCATAGGCAAAAAAGGTTCGGGGTAAGAGCAAAACCATACACCGGTATTCCCTTCCGGCCAAGAAACTCCCCGCCGCGGACCGATCTCAACATCCACCACGCCCGTATCGCGGCCGACTTTCGGGGTGCGGAGGTCGCACTTCCGTTTCGCCCTTCCGCCCCGGCAGGCCGTTCACCCGTTGGAGGCGTCGCCAACCGTTCGGCTCCGCGCCACGCCCAGTCACTCAGACCGGCGTGAAGGCGGGGCTCAGTAGGTGTAGAACTTGCCCTGGGCGGCGTCCTGGAAGACCTGGGGGCTGGTCATGTACGACCACGGGGGATCGGGCATGGGGCCGTCGTCGAGGACGGGGAGGGTCTTGCCGACGGTGGCGTCCTCGGGATGGGAGGCGGCAATGTGGAGCGGGGTGCCGGTGGGGATGGTGTTGAAGACCTTCTGCGCGGCCTTGATGGGCAGGCGGACACAGCCGTGGGTGCAGGGGTAGGGCTTCACGAAGCCCCAGTGCATGCCGTAGGCGGTCTGGAATTCCATCCAGTAGGTCATCGGATAGCCGGAACCGGGCTCGCTGACGCGGCGGCGGTTCTGCGTCTTGGTGTAGATCTTGAAGTGCCCGTGCGGCGTGGGCGTGGCGGCGGTGCCTACGGAGCAGGGGGTGGCGAGGAGAACGCGGTCGCCTTCGACGAGGTAGAGGCGCTGGGCTCCCGTGCTAAGCTTGAGCCGGAGGTTGGCCCGATTCGTCGGCGGGACGAGCGGGGGGTTGAAGGACGTGGAGTACCGGGCCTCGGGGCCGCTCCGGAGGCTGGTGCAACTGGAAAACACGACGGCGACCGCGGCGAGCGGCAGGTGAAGGAGCAGGAAGAGGAAGCGCTTGTTCATCGGTTCGCCACCGTTAACACGGCGGGCGGGGATTCGCCAGCGCTTTGTGGAACGCGGGGGCTGATGTACGCGGGGCTCTCTCCCGTGGCGCGTCTCCTCCGCCCCGCACGGCGACAAAGCGGAAGCGGATGACGCGTCATTCCGCCCCGGACGGGAGGTGGCCAGCCGCAAGTTTTTTCGATAACAGTCCTGTCTTATTATTTTCATTCTGTCTTATTATTTTCATTATTATTTTCCCCGCTTCCAGGGCCAAAGGCCCCCAACAAGCCAGCCCAGGGCAAGCGAGGCACGAGCACCGCCCTGGGTCTCAGGCCGGAAGCGGACCAGCCCCAACGGGGCGCGACGCAGGGCGGGCGGCGCGCCGATTGTCCCGCCCCATTGGGGCTGATGCCGGGGGCACGGGAGACCCAGGGCGTTGCCCTGGGCTGGCTTGTGGCCGGGCCTTCGGCCCTCCCCCCGGCACCGCAGTCCCTTCCCCGGTGGGCGGCGTCGCCAGACGTTCGGCTCCGCGCCACGGCCAGTGCGACTGGCCACCCCCGCAAGGCGGAAGAGGAACTTCCGCGCTCCGAAGGTGCGCCCCTCCGCGCGGCCCGCTTCGTCTACTCCGTGCTGCCCACTTCCCCGTTGCCCTCGGCCGATTCCCCCTCCGCGGAGGCTGCGGCGGGCTTTTCCTCCCCCGATTCCGGCCTCTCCTGCCCGCCTTCCGATTTCTCCTCCTCTAATTCCGCGAGGGCCCATCTTGTCCTTTCGAGGGTAGCGTCGAACTCACGATCTAAAGCACGCTCCACCTTGAGGGCTTCCTGCCCGTGGGCCTGTATGATTTCCAATTCCCGGAGGGCCTCCTCCGGTCGTTCCCGAATGAGAAGCCGTTGCGCGAGGTTCAACCGATCATGCGCCACCCTGCGGTGCCCGAGGCCCCGTTCCTTTTCTCCTTCCGCGATTCTTCGCCGCATCATGTCCTCCCACCCCGAGTACAGGTTCCGCTTGTAGGCCACTCTTGAAAGCTCCTCTTCCAGCGGAGGCGGGCTGGCGACGTTCCGGGTTTCCGGCACGCGCTCGCGGAGGGCGATCAGGGCGCGCAACTCCTGCTCGGCCTCGCCGTATTCCCCGAGAAAGGTGAGGCAGACCGCACGGGCCTGCCGGGCTTGGAGGGTTCTCTCGTCCTCCGGGCCAAAAGTTCCCTCCATCGCGGAGACGAGGCCGCCGTATTCCTTCACCGCCTGCCCATACCGGTATTGGCCGAAGCAGGCCTTCGCGAGTGCTTCCCAGTCCCCGAAAGTGGCGGGCTCATCCGTGCCATGCTGGCGTTGGACAATGGCGAGCACCGCGCGCCTTTCCTCCTCGGCTTCCCGCTGTCGGTCGATGTCGCCGGCGAAATGCCAGGTATCCGTCAGCTCGTCCGCGAGGGCGCGACGGGCGGCGAGGGTTTCCTCGTGCTCGGAGCCGAGGGTGCGGGTGCGATCGGCGACCGTGGCGCGGAGCTTGGCGATAGCGTGGTAGTCGGGGCCCGCAAAATCCACGGCCCCGGCGG
>JAHEDC010000427.1 GCA_024641425.1 Verrucomicrobiales bacterium
TTGATATTTTCCACCGGAAACAATTCGTCCCTCGGCGTCAGAGGTGCGCTTTTCCATTCCTTCCTTGGCCAGCTTTTCGTCGATGACGGGAAGCAATATTTCCACTTCCTTATCGGAGTATACCCCTAGCAATTGCAGCATTCTAAGCTCCGCTCTCCGCCTTTGCTCTTCATGAGGCGGAATTCCCGAAATGTCGTCTCTAACCAGCACGATCGGCGCTTCCGTTTCGAACACATGCATCCGAAGGCGAACAGACGCGGCATTTTCCACATCCGCCACCGCAAGCGCCTCCTCATACTTCTCGTTCTCCGTAGGCCCGTCCTCCATCTCCGACCGTTCCATCGCTTCGGGCTCGGACTTGACGCCGGGGACAAAGGCCAACATCGAGGCGGCAAGCGCGGCCTTCCAGAGATGGGGCGAATTCATAGTGTGACAGCCTAATCTCGCCGAAACCAACCGTCCAACGGATTCCCAAAGAGGCGTTCCCGTCTCAGAGGAGCGCCGCCAACCGCTCCTGAAGCTGCGCCTGCCATTTTTCGGCGTAGGAGAGATCGCGACAGGCTGAGACGGTCTCCCGTTCGCCGCCTCCACTGGCAAGGGCGGCATCGAGGCTGGGAAGCCTGGCCTCGACCTCGCGGCGAAGGCGCATCAGGGTGCCACCCGCCGCCATCAGGGCCTGATTCACCTCCATCTCTTCGCCCGCGAGGAGCGCCCGGGCCAGGGCGGATTGCGCCTTCGTTTTCTTCGCGATCAAACCGTCCGCCCGGCCCAGCACGGCCCCGATTTCGGCGAAACGCTCCATCAGGCCCGCCGACATCGCCCCGCCCCGCATCGATTCCACCGCTTCCAGTCCCCAGACGAGTTCGATCAGGTGCCGCAATCGCGCGGATGGGCGCGAAAGCACCGCCTGTGCCTCGTTCAGCGCCGCGAAGGCCTGGGAGTCTCCATTATTGGCATCCGGATGTAAATCCCGTCCCCGTTCCTGAAAACGTGCCTTCACCGTCTCCGCGTCGAGCGCGGCCCTCCTCTCAAATCCGAGCGCGGCGAAGTGGTCGGTCACGCCGAGAAGCTCTCGCCGCAGGAGCAGGTCACCTCGGCGTTCGGATTGCTCACCTTGAAGCCGCCGCTCTGAAGATCGGTGCTGAAATCCAGCTCCGAGCCGGTCACGAAGAGCGCGCTCTTCGGATCGATGACGACGCGCACTCCGTTCGACTCGACGAGAATATCCCGGTTCGCCGGCCCATCGACAAGATCCATCTTGTACTGAAGTCCCGAACAGCCGCCTCCGACGACGGCGACGCGGAGGGCACCCTTTTGCTCGCGTCCCTGCTTCCGCAAGAGCCCTCGCAGTCGCTCCGATGCGGCGGCAAGAACGCGAATGAGGCTCTCGTTTCCGACCCGGTAGTTGATTTCCGTCGTCGCCATAGTCATACTAGTTTTCCGAATCTCTCGTAGCAACGCCGAGGACGCCCCCTTTCCGCCCCTCCACCTTGAGAATCACCTTCGTGTGGTTTCTCGCCGCCGCAGCCAGAAGCATGCTGCGGATCGAGCTAATGGTGAAGCCGTTCTTCCCAATCACCCGTCCGACATCCGACTCATCGACGATGACATGGAAGACGTGCTTCCCCCGATCAACCTCGTGAGAGATACTAGCCCTATCGCGGTGTTCGATGAGCTGCATCACGGCATATTGGAGAAATTCCTGGAGGGCAATGGGCGAGTCCATGGTGATCGGAGGAATCCCAGCGGATTCCGTCATCTCAGAACCATCTCCGATGAATCGACTCCTTGCAAGTCGTCCGATTCCTCCAACCCGGTATTCTCCCGCAATGAAAAGGATCGCCCTGATTCCAGCGCGATCCCTTCCGTGGTCGAAAAACGACCGAAATCTTGAGCCGACACCCAGACTAACTGGCAGTCGCCGACTTGCGCGCCCTTCGGGCAAGGCTCTTCACCGTCTCGGACGCTTTCGCGCCTTTTGAAACCCAGTCATTCATCTTCTCCAGATCGAGCACATAGTTGTCGTCACCGCTCTTCATCGGATCGTAGGTGCCGAGGCTCTCGATGTAGCGGCCATCCCGGCGGCTACGGCTGTCCGCCACCACCACGCGGTAATACGGGCGATCTTTGGTGCCTTCTCTTTTCAAACGGATTGCAACGGACATAATCTTTAGTGTCTTTCGGGTTCTCTGGTAATCTGGACTGCGGAAATCTTCCTCCCCGGGTTGGAAAGGGCCCTCAATTTGTACCCGATTGCCACTTTGCCAAGCAGAATTTCGCGGCGGGCACCGGCCAAACCCGGCGCTGCCAATTCGGTGTGGAGAAGAGCTACCCCGCAAGGACTCGAACCTTGAATAACTGAACCAAAATCAGTTGTGTTGCCAATTACACCACGGGGTAACAGGATTCCCTCCCCATCCATCTGAAAGGGAGCGGGTCGGGAGGGGAAGAGTAATCAACTCGCGACGCATTTCAAGCGGGGAATCGCGGATTTTTCGACTCGCGGCCTTCGCCCGCTCAGCCCCCGAACATCCGTGCCAGCAATTCCGACGATTCCGAGTGGAACGGGAAGCGCGCCTCGGAGATTCCAGGAACCTCCAACCGCGCGACAAAGCGTGAGATCGTGGTCAGATCGCGAAAGAAGGCGTCAATGCCGAAGGGGCGCTTGTTTGATTTTCCCTTGGCGCTCTGGGTGTTCACCGCGAACTGCTCGCTTCCGATCGGAACAACCTGCATCCCCCACTCGAGTTGGCCTTTCGTCTTGCGTTCCTTGCTCGCCCATTTCCAAACCGTTTCCTCGCAGACCTTCACCCCCCGCGTCCTTGCCGCTACCGCTGTCAGGTCATTCGCACTGCGCTCTGCTCCAACCCAGATTCCTCCGGGTCTAAGCCCGAAGGACGCCGAAAGCGTCCCTGGAAGGATCGCGAAAAGCTCGTGTGGCAGCATCTCCAAATGCGTGAAGGGAACGACCAGATAGAGATCGAGGCTCCCGATCGCGCACGCTCCGAAAACCAGGGAGTTTGTCAGCACATTCGCACGGGGAGGGAGCACCGCCTTGAAGTTCTCGGCGAACTGCCGCCCGAAAGTGACTCCCTGCAGGATGCCCAGCGACTTCGAGCCGAGAAACCGAATTCCTTCAGCTGAGGCGGCACACTCCCGTTCCAGCATTTCATGGACATCCCAGTGGGCCGAGGCAAACGGGCCCGGCAAGCGATCTCGTATGCAAGGCACGCGATCGATCAGACCCGCCACGGCCAGACCTCCCCGCAGGGTGGACATCTCGCGACTATTCCGGCTGGCGTAGCTTTGCGTGTCCGGAACCTCGGCGTAGACTTCCGCCGCCCAAAGCCAACGCCCGCTCCCCTCCTCGAGAAGATGACAATCGGCCGTGATTACGCCTTCGAAAAGATAATTGTCGAGCTCCCCCTTCGCAACCGGGCCAAATTGCTGCCCGCCCGGCATCCGGAAATACCACCGCGACCCGATTCCCGACGGCGGCACCTGCAAGTCCGCCCCACAGGCGGGACATGTCAGAACCATTCCCGCCGAATCGTCGGGGGCCTCGCAGGTTGTCTCGCAGTGGTTGCAGGTGATTTCGATACTCACAGGGGAGCCAGTTGGAGAAACATTGTCTTTGCCAAGCCCTCCCGGTCAATCTATAACAGGCGACCATGTCAGGAACCAAGAAATTCTCCCGCCTCCTCGTCGCCAACCGCAGCGAGATCGCCACCCGTGTCTTCCGTGCCGCCACCGAACTCGGACTCCGGACGGTGGCCATCTACGCGAACGAGGACCGCTTCTCGATGCACCGTTTCAAGGCCGACGAGGCCTACCTTCTCGATTCGGCGAAAGGCCCTGTCGGCGCTTATCTCGACATCGACGGGATCGTCTCGCTCGCAAAGGAGAAGAAGGTCGATGCCATCCATCCCGGATACGGCTTCCTTTCCGAGAATCCGGCTTTCGCCCGGGCGTGCGCGGAGAACGGCATCGTTTTCATCGGCCCCAAGGCGAACATCCTCGACCGGATGGGCGACAAGGTCGCTGCCCGTGCCATCGCCCTCAAGGCAAAGGTTCCCACGCTGCCCGGCACCGAGGATCCCATCACCGATCCTTCGGAGGCCATGAAGGTCGCCCGCGAGGTCGGTTTCCCCCTCATCATCAAGGCCGCCTTCGGGGGAGGTGGCCGCGGCATGCGCATCGTCGAGGAGGAATCGAAGCTCGAAGCCCTCCTCCACGAGGCCATGTCGGAGGCACGCAACGCCTTCGGCAACGACGCCGTCTTCCTCGAGAAATTCATCCGCCGCGCCAAGCACATCGAAGTCCAGATCCTCGGCGACCAGCACGGAAACATCCTCCACCTCCACGAACGTGACTGCTCCGTGCAGCGCCGCCACCAGAAGGTTGTCGAAATCGCCCCCTCCGTCGGCCTCGACGACACCCTCCGCCACGCCCTCTGCGACGCCGCCGTCGCCATCGCCCGCGAGGTCGGCTACGACAACGCCGGCACCGTCGAATTCCTCGTCGACGCCGACTCCGGCGAGTGGTTCTTCATCGAGATGAACCCCCGCATCCAGGTGGAGCACACCGTGACCGAGGAAATCACCAATATCGACATCGTCCGCTCCCAGATCCTTATCGCCCAGGGGCATGCCCTCCACGACGACGAAATCGGTCTTCCCGCGCAGGACGGCATCCTCCGCAACGGGTTCGCCGTCCAGTGCCGGGTCACCACCGAGGACCCGGAGAACGGCTTCACCCCGGATATCGGGAAGATCATCACCTATCGCTCCGCCGCCGGCTTCGGCATCCGCCTCGACGGTGGCCTCGGAACCGCAGGTAGCGTCGTCACCCCCTACTATGACTCGCTCCTCGTCAAGATCACCGGTCGCGCCCGCACCTTCCCCCAGGCCCTCGATCGCCTCACCCGCGCCTTGCGCGAGTTCAGAATCCGCGGGGTAAAGACGAATATACCTTTCGTCCTGAACGTTATACGAAACGAATCGTTCCGCGCTGGAGACGCCACCACCCGCCTCATCGACACCACGCCCGAACTCTTCAAGTTCAAGCCCCGCCGCGACCGTGCGACCCGCCTGCTCGACTATCTCGGCGACGTCATCATCAACGGAAACCCTCATTCCAAGGGCGCGAAAATCGAAAAACCCTTCAAGCCGGCCCCTCGTCCGAAGTACGACCACCGAAACGAGCCCGCCCCCGGCAGCCGCACTCTCCTCCGTCAGATCGGCCCCGAGAAATTCTGCCAGTGGATTCTCGACCAGAAACCGCTCCTCCTCACCGACACGACCTTCCGCGACGCCCACCAGTCGCTCCTCGCCACCCGAGTCCGCAGTTACGACATGCTTGCCGCCGCCGACGCCGTGGCCCACAACACACCGAACCTCTTCAGCCTCGAAATGTGGGGCGGCGCCACCTTCGACACCGCCATGCGCTTCCTCCGCGAGGATCCCTGGCAGCGCCTCGAATCCCTCCGCGAGCGCATCCCGAACATCTGCTTCCAGATGCTCTTCCGCGGCTCCAACGCCGTCGGTTACTCGAACTACCCCGACAACGTCGTCACCGGCTTCGTCCGCCACGCCTACGAACGCGGCATGGACATCTTCCGCATCTTTGACTCGCTGAACTACACCCCGAACATGAAGGCCGCCATGGAAGCCGTCCGGGCCACCGAGTTCGGCCTCTGCGAGGCCTCCATCTGCTATACCGGAGACATCCTCGATCCCAAACGCGACAAATACAGCCTCAACTACTACGTCGAACTCGCGAAGGAACTCGAGCGTATGGGCGCCCACATCCTCGCCATCAAGGACA
>JAHEDC010000428.1 GCA_024641425.1 Verrucomicrobiales bacterium
ATCCGCTGGCCGTTTACCCTCAGTCCGGCGGACGCCGCGCTGCTTGACGGCACGAACACGGTTATCCTGCAGGTGCGCTACGACGACGCGTTCGTGATGTGGCTCAACGGGACCGAGCTCACTCCCGCGCATCCCTCGAACGCGCCGGCCACCGCCTCCCTCACCTGGAATTCCGGGGCCACCGGAACCCATGACGACAATGCCGCGCTCCTTTACGTGGACTACGACATCACCGCCTTCTCCGGCAGCTTCGTCGCCGGTGACAATGTCCTTGCCGCCCACGGTCTGAATTCCGGCACGGGCAGTTCGGACTTCGTGTGCCAGGTGAAAATGATCGTCCAGGCACCGCCTCCGCCCTACGAACCGGAGATCTCCCCGGGCGGGATCGAATACGCCGCGCCGCTTGCGATCACGGCGCCGACGGAATTGTTCGTGCGCACGGTGAATCCGGTGCTTCCGAGCGATCCTCCCACCGCCGGTGGCGGTGGCACGGGGCCGGTGCCCAACGGTTCGAGCTGGAGCGCGCCGACGCGGTACTACTATTTTCCCGGTGCGATCACGGCCTCGCAGGCAAGCATCCGGATCAGCGAGGTCCACTATCATCCCGACAGCCCGACTCCCGCCGAGGTCGCGCAGGGGTGGACGAATTCCAACGACTTCGAGTTCATCCGCCTGACCAATACCGGGGCCACGCCGGTGGATCTCACCGGTATCTACTTCTCCAACGGGGTGGGATTCACCGCCGTGCCCGGCCTTCAGAACTGGTTGCCCGGCGGGGCGAGTGTGGTCGTGGTGGAGAACATTCCCGCGTTCACCTTCCGCTATGGCGGCACCTTCACCATTCTCGGGCGCTATGACGGCGAACTCGACAACGGGGGCGAACACATCGTGCTCAATGACAGGACGGGAGCCGTCATCTCCGATTTCCGCTACGATGACATCGATCCCTGGCCTACGAGGGCGGACAACGGCTACTCCCTGATTTACGTTTCCGGCGACCCGAACCTCCCCGCCAGCTGGCGCGCCAGCCTGGATCCGGGCGGCAGCTCCGCCAGCACCTACGGCGCCTGGGTCGGCCGATACTACAACGGTGGCGATCTAATGGCCCAGCCGATGACGCAGAACGACGACGACGACGTCCTGAACAACCTCGGCGAATACGCGTTCGGCACCGATCCCCGGGTGTCCGGCAGCGCCGAGAACGCCGTCATCGCCTTCCTCGGCGGAGACCCCGCACTCTTCACCATGCGCCGGCGGATCGGGGCCACGGATGTGACCTACTATTTCGAGACCTCGACCGATCTTGCCGGAGGAAACTGGCTCCCTCCCGTCGATCCGCCTTCCGGCATCACGGACAACGGCGATGGCACGGAGACGGTGATCTGGGAAGTTCCGCCCGTGTCCGTGGAGCCGCGGCTCTATATGCGGGCCCGGGTCACAAGCCCGTGACAGGCCGGGTGGAAGCGCTTTTCCGGAACGGGCTTCCCCGGGATCGAACGTCCGGGGCCGTTGGGAGGTCGGAAGCCTGTGATGAATTGGAAGAACATCGCTCTGGGGGTATTCGGCACCCTTGCTCTCGCGTTTATCGCGGGATCGTTGATTTGCTGCCCATTTGGAGACGGACGTCTCTCTAAACCGAAACGGGTGAAGATGGACATCAGCACGCTCACCTCTGCCCTGCAGGCGCACAAGCTGGACGCCGGAGTGTTTCCCACCATCGAGCAGGGCCTCGCCGCCCTCGTCTGCAAGCCCACCATTGAACCGGTGCCCGAGCGGTGGAAGGCCACGATGAAAAAGGTCATCTCCGATCCGTGGGCGCGGGAATACCAATACCGCCAGCCCGGCGTCCACAATCCCGACAGCTTCGACCTCCGGTCGCTCGGCCCGGACGGGATCGAGAGCGGCGACGACATCGGGAACTGGGACTGACCGCTTCCCGGCTCCATCCGGGGCGTCGGGCGCAGCCCCTTCGGAGCGCGGAAGTTCCCCTTCCGCCTTGGGAGGGAGGCCAGTCGCACTGGCCGCGGCGCGGAGCCCCGGGGGGGAAGCAACTGCGGAGATCAAAGGTGGAACGGCAGAGGAACTGCCGCCGTCAAGACTGCGGAGGCCCCGGAAGGCGGAAGAGCCACTTCCGCGCTCCGAAGGCGCGCCCCTCGCGCCCAAGCTCCCGCTTGGTAACGCCGCTGCTCCCGAGCCTTCAGCCTCGTCACTCCCGCCGGAAGGAGGCCAGAGCCTCGGCCGTTGGCGCGTGCCCAAGCTCCCGCTGGGGCACGAGGGAGGAACCTGTGGAGTCCCCAAAAAGCGGAAGAGTGACTTCCGCAGTCCGAAAGTTCGCCCGACGAGGACGGCTATGATTCCCGAGGCGCGGAGCGTCGGCCGCATGAATAGCCGTGGTCGAGAAACGCGAGGCCACGGGAAAACGTCACCAGAGCCTCCGGCCGTGTGAGCGGCGACAAGGATCACCGCCGCTCACTCGGCTGGTCCGTCCGGCCTTCGGGACCGTGGCCTCGCTTCGTGTCGACCACAGCTACCCATGGTATTGGTGCTCCGCGCCTGCCTTGCGCCGTGGGGACGGGAAGAGGCTCCGCGGGGATTGGCGAGCGGTAAGGCTCCGGTCGGGCTTACGGAACTCAGGGGTGGAGCGGCGGATCGCCGGGGAGGTCGAGACGGCGGACGCGGTAGAGGAGGGAAGTCCCGCCGTTCGGGGGTGGGCGGTCGATCCACTGCAAGCGTTCGCCGGCGGCGTGGAGGCGCGTCGGGTGAAAATCCCAGCCGAGCCCGCCCTCGGCGCTGAATTCGATCCGGTAATCGCTTCCTGGGCTGGAGGGGAATTCCAGGAGAAAGGAACCGTCCGCAAGCCTGGCGGTCCGATCAATCGCGAAGCGGTCGTCCTTCTTCTTGGCAAGGCCGGACAACCCTGTTACGGCGGCGACGAAGGTCATGCCGACCGGGCGCGTGCGGGTGCTGCTCATGTATTCGATTACCACCTCGACGGATTCACCATCGGCGAGTCGCGGGGTGAGGAAAACCACCGCGTCGCCCGTGGGGACCTGCGAACTCCGGTTATAAACCTCGGTGCCCGCGGCGAGACCGGCTATCTGGAGGGTGCAGGCTCCGAGCCCGCGTCCGGCATGATTCGTCAGCCGGATCCGCTGCTCGTAGAGGCCGGTTTGCGGGTTCAATCGCGGCGCTTCGAGCACCTCGACGGCGGGCGGGTCCGGGGGATCGATCTGGATGCGGAGGCTTCCCTCGACCTCGCCGGAACCATTCGAGGCGAGGAGGGTGATCTCGGATTCGCCGAAGCCAAAAGGATCGGTCTCAATGCGCAGGACATTCGACTCCAGATCGATGGTCGCGGCGGTGACGAGATTTCGGTTCGCGACTTCGAGGTTTCGGTAATTCAGGAGTTCCCACTCGGTCGTGCGAAGGAAGGCGGCATCGAGATCGAGGGACTGGGGGGAGGCGGACGGGAGCGTGATCAGGGGATGGAGTGGAACGGGCGGAGGGGACTCCGGGGGAAGGATTCGGTTGAGTGAGATCAGGCGGAAGAGACGCGTCCGCCGGTTGTGGAGGGTGACGACGACCTGGCCCGAATTATCGCTGTCTTCGATCCCGACGGGCTTTCCAGGCAGTCCGACGATGGAGAGGAGGGTGCCTTCGAGGGTTCGCCTTTCCACGCGGGTGTGGTCTAGCGCGGTGCGCGAAACGAGGACGAGCTGCGATGATCCCAACCACACCGCATCGTCGAATGCCGTGGCGATCCGCTGGCCGGTGGGGGCGAGCGATTCCGTATCGAACAGGACGCCGGATTTCAGGAGGAGCCGGGTCCCGGTGCGGTCGAGGGCCACGGGATTCCCGATCTCGTCGGGCGCGAGCGTGTTCTCATGGCGATCGGAGAATTGCAGGGTCGCGTAATCGATGTTCTGGACGACGATGCTCGTCTCCGAGCGGAAGTAGAAGCGCGTGGAGGTAAGGCGTGAGGTCAGGAAAACTCCGTCCGCCACCGTTTCGGGAATCGATTGCCGCAAATGGCCGATCTCGTCAATGAGGTGGAGCTGCGGCAAGGGGCCCGCGGTGCTGGCGATGAGCGCTCGGGAAGCCAGGCCGAGCAGACCGGTGACGGGTCCGTTCACGCGAAAGTAGGCCGAGAAAACGGTGTCGATCCAACCGTCCTGGTTTCCTATTAGAACCGCTCCGTTGCGCGGATGGTTCCCGAGGGCGGTGGTGAAAGCCCTGACCCGGATTCCCTCCTCCCAGGCATTCTCGTCGAGATTCCACCGAAAGAGCGCGTCGTGCTCGGGCAGGGCGACATAGACGGAGTTGTTGCGGGCCGTGAAAAGGGCCCGGTTTGCCTCCAGATCTTCGATGCGCGGAAAGGGCTCCACTTGGGCGCGGGCCTGGACGGCGAGCGCGAGATAGAACGCGAGGCCGCACACCGCCGATACCTTCGGAATCGCCTGCGCGTTTGTAGGGAATCTTGTCGGCGGCATCTCACGGTGAGCGAACGATGGATCGGTGATTCGCACAAGGGGAAACCTTGTCGGCTTTTATTTTGAGTGAGGCGCAGGGAGGGGCCGAACCGTGGGCGCGGAACCCGGCCAAGGATTGAAACGGAACCTAGGCCGACAAGTCCAATCTCGACGCTCCGGGATGGCTCCGCGCCCCCGCCGCGGGGCGGCTTTCCGAAAGCTGGAGAGAACTCCAGCACTCCAAAAGCTGCCTCCCGGATTCGCGTGGGGAGAACGTGTGTGGAGTCGCTTGCGTCCTGGAGTGCGGCGGTCCTCCGCCGCTTCTGTGCGTGGGGCCCTCCGACCGCGCCCCCAGCAGGGATCAGGCTCCTCGTTCCCAAGCTCCCGCTTGGGAACGCCGCTGCTCCCGAGGCTCCAGCCTCGTCATTCCCGCCGGAAGGAGGCCAGAGCCTCGGCCGTTGGCGCGTGCCCAAGCTGTGGAGCTTGGGCACGAGGGAGGAAAGCTCGGAGGTCGCCTCACCTTCCCGACCGGGCCGCGCCCCTTCCGGGGGCGGAATTTCCGGCGCGGGTTCCGGGGGTGTCGCTCCGCTCAACCCCCGGCTGCCGGGGCTTTGGAACCCTCCGGGTTCGGCGAAGGCGCTTCGCTTTTCGATCAGGGCCAATCGTGCCGGAATTTAAGCTAGAGGAGGGACTCCTCGAAGAGTCTACGCCGTAACTTCATGGAGCGGACGCTGTCCGGATCGAGTTGGGCGGGATCTTCGACGTCGATGCGGAGGGAGAATCGACCTGGGGTGAGCCTTATGCGGACGGGATCGGTCTTCCGCTTACCGTCCTCGAAGCTAAGGGTTTCCTGCCATACCCAGATCCAGCGTCCGCCTTCCTCGCGGCTATAGGTTCCGAAGTCGGAGTCCCCGCAGCACGTCCGCAAGGTGGCTATTCCGTCCTTGAACTCGATCACATCTCCCTTGGAGTGGGGATAAAGATCAAAACTCGCGTATTTGCCGGTCGGGTCGCCGGCCTCGCCTTGAAGAACGAGACCGAGGAAATAGATGCCGGTCACCAGCACGCCAAGGATCAGGAGGCCGAGGAGCGTCCGCACAGCGGTGCGCCGGATGCTTCGGCGATTTTCGGGGCTGATCATCGGGTAGGCGTGGAGGGCGAGCGGGACGACTCGTTCTTGTATTGTTCCTACGTCGGCGGCGCGGCGTCCAACGTTTTGAGAGGGGCGGGCGGATTGCAAATCCGCACCACGGACACGGATTTGGAAATCCGTGCTACGGACGCTGCTTTTTCCCTGCCTTTTCTCTTCCTCCTCCTTCGCGCCTTAGCGGTAAACCCCTCGGAGGG
>JAHEDC010000429.1 GCA_024641425.1 Verrucomicrobiales bacterium
CGCAAGCCGTTCGTCCGAGAGCGCCTCCAATCGCAGCGACCCAAGCGACTTCAGTCCGGATGGAACTTTCGCGCGGAGCGTGTAGACATCGGCTTCCGCCTCCTTGCCACCCACGAAAAGCGCACCGTCCGCCTCCTTGGTGAAGGTCGCACCCGCCTCCGATTTCATCGCGACGGGATCCAGGGTCACCCAGTCCTCGCCCCCGCGCATCCGCGCCGCCCACGCCGTGAAGGCGTCTTTCATCGCCGGCGTCGGGCGGGCCAAGGCGGACTTCACTATCGCGATCTTCTCCCTGAGGGAGGCCATTTCCTCGACCTCCTCGCGCGACGGCGTCGGTGCGGTCGGATACTCGTTGGGCTGGTCGCTGTCCTCGGTCTGATTGAAGACGGCGTAAAATCGATAGTATTCCTCCTGGGTGATGGGATCGAACTTATGCGAATGACACTGCGCGCAACCCATCGTAAGGCCCATCCAGACTTGGGCCGTCGTATTCGCCCGGTCCTTCACCGCGATCACCCTGAACTCCTCGTCGATTGTGCCTCCGAGCGTATTCGTAAGGGTATTCCGGTGAAAGGCCGTCGCAAGAAGCTGCTCGCTTGTCGGTTCTGGAAGGAGGTCGCCCGCCAGTTGCTCCACCGTGAACTGATCGTAGGGAAGGTTCCGGTTGAAGGCGTCGATCACCCAGTCACGGTAGCGCCAGATCACACGCAGGGGATCGCTCCCGTAGCCGCGCGAATCGGCATAGCGCGCGAGGTCCAGCCACATAGAGGCCCATCGTTCACCGTATGCCGGATCGGCCAAAAGACGATCCACGATACTTTCATAGGCGGAGAGACTTGGATCCATCGCGAAAGCCTCGGCCTGCTCCGGAGTCGGCGGAAGTCCGGTCAGATCGAGGGCGACCCTTCGGATCAACACGTAAGGATCGGCCACGGGCGCGTGGGCGATGCCCTCCTTTTCCTGCGCGGTCGCAACGAAGCGGTCGATGGGCGAACGCGACCATTCGGGATCCGCCACCTCCGGCAATTCAGCCCGTTTCGGCTTGAGGAAACTCCAGTGGCGTTCGTAAACGGCCCCGGCATCGATCCATTGACCCAGCACCTCGATCTCGGCAGGCTTCAGCTTGTGGCCGGCCTCCGGTGGCGGCATGACCTCATCTTCGTCCGTGCTCGTGATCCTCGCCCACAATTCGCTTTCGTTCCGTTTGCCGGGGACAATCGCGCCCTTCGCGATGGCCGCGTCCCGGACGTCGAGCCGGAGCTTTCCCTTCCGTTTCTCCTCGTCCGGCCCGTGGCAGGCAACGCAATTGTTGTAGAGAACCGGCCTCACCTCGCGATTGAAATCGACCTCGCCCGAAGCCGCCAGGGGAGCGGCTGGCAAAAGACCAAGAAGGATCGGAACAAGGGTGAAGCGGTGGCAATTCATGGGGCTAACAATAACACTGCCGTCGCACGGAAATCTTCCTTCTTCAAGTCAGGAGCGTTCTACAATTCCCTGATCTCAAGCCCGCGATACGAGCATTCTGTCGGGGCTCCGGAGTGGATTTGAAGCCCGAATCGCCCGCGCTGAGGTATCGCATCGTCACTCTCGAAAAAATCGGAAGCGAGGACATCGTTCACCCAGATTTGAATATGTGCCCCCTCGGCGCGCACCCGCAGGGTGTTCCAAGCCCCCGTCCTCACCGCCGCGCCCACCGTCGCCTGATCCACTTCGGTCAGCATGACCCGACGGCGGGATTCATCGTAGATCGCCCCCCAGATCACCCCCCCGGGCCAGATCCCGATGTCGCACTGGTACCCGATCATCTCCCGTGTCCCCTCTTCGCGCTGGCTGCGGAACTGAACGCCCGCATTGGTCGCCTGACCGACCAGTTTCGCCTCGAATCGCAGCTCGAAATCGCCGAATTCGTCCTTGCTCGCGAGGAATTCGTTCCGCGGAATCGCTTTCTCCAGCGATCCCGCCACAATTGCGCCATCCTCGATTCGGAACCACTCGAGATCGCCTTCCCAGCCATCGAACGTCGTCCCGTCGAAAAGCGGGCGCCACGCCGCTTCCTCGCTCCCTGGCTGCCAGAAGCGCACGCACATTGGCCGGGGCAGCGCGATCTCGTGCCCTGCGGGTTCGAGGGCGCCGCTTTCCTGGTCGATGCGGAAGACGACGACATTGTTCGACTCCATGTTCGCCGCCAGCAGGAAGCGGCCGCTTGGATCGAGATTGAAATTCCGCGGATGCTTGCCGCCGACCGGTTCCCATTCGACAAGCTGCAACGTCCCCTTCCCAGAATCGATCGCGTAAACGGCGATGCTTTCGTGCCCCCGGTTCGAGCCGTAGAGGAATCTCCCTGACGGATGTACCCGTACCTCCGCCGTCTTGCTGAAGCCCTCGAAAGATTCCGGAAGGGTCGGCACGGTCTGGGTTTCGACCAGGCTTCCCGCCGCCGCATCGTAGGAAAATGCGGTCAGCGTGTTGTTCAGCTCATTGATCACATAGGCGAAGCGCCCGTTCGGATGAAACGCGAAATGCCGCGGCCCCGCGCCCGGAGCGAGCTTCACAAGGGGCACCGCCGCCGGATCCAGCCGTTTCGTCGCCGGGTCAATGGCGTAAACCATCAGCTTGTCCGTGCCCAGATCCGCCGCGAAAGCGAAACGCCCGTCCGGAGAGGGATTGATCGAATGCGCGTGCGGCCCGTCCTGCCGACCTTTCTCAGGCCCCGAGCCCTCGTGTTGCCGCACCGAAGCCGGATTCCCGAGCGATCCGTCGTTGTTTACCGGAAAGGAGGAGACGCTCCCGCTTCCGTAGTTCGCCACGAACACTCCTTTCCCGTCCGGCGTCACATTCACGTGACACGGCCCGGATCCACCCGACGACTGCCGGTTAAGCGGTCGCAGGTTTCCTTCCGCCGCTTCCACCGCAAAGGCGTTCACCGCCCCTCCGTCTTCCCCGCTTCCGGTTGCGTAGACGAAACGCCTGTCCGGTGAAATCTCGATGAAGCCCGCGCCGGCCGTTTTCACCGCAAGTTCGGGCTCCGAGAGCACGCCGGTTTCCAGGTCGAGTTGACTCCGGAAAATTCCCTCGGCTCCCGTCCCGAAGTAGACGCGCACGGATTCCCCGCTTGCGGTAGCGAACAGGAACAAGGAGGAGATCAGAATCGAGGCAGTCTTCATGTCCGCCATGAAATGCGAACTCCCTGCCGCCGTCAATCCCCGAGCGCGCTCAGGAACGGAACATTCCCCAGATATCGAGGACTCCTGTAATCGCAATCACCAGGCCAATGCCGGCGCAGACAGCCACTTTCGCGCCCGTGCCGAGCACGAAGCCGACAAAACTCCCGAAGCCCGATTTCAGCGCCGAGCGGAATCGGTTGCCTGCCAGAAGATCGCCCGCGATGGCTCCGATCAGCGGCCCGAGGACAATCCCGAAGGGTGCGAAGAACAAGCCCGCGATGGCCCCGATCGCGCCGCCCCATACGGCCCCTTTCGTTCCCCCGAACTTTCGCGTGATCGCTGGCGGGAAGACGAGATCCGCCAACGTCACCAGCAGCACCAGCACGGCCCATCCGAGATAGGTCCAGACCGAAAATCCCTCGACCCCTGGCATCAACTCGTAACTCAACAGCGCGAGGTAACCGACCATCGGTCCGGGAAGGGGCGGAACGATACAAAAGATGATCCCCGCCGCAACCAGTGCGACGGTAAGCAGGGCGAGGAGGATGATGATCGTCGTTTCCATCGAGTCGGCGCGAAGCTACACTCGATTGCTTTCCTTTGACAACGTCCCCCTGGCCAAGCTTTTTACGGTGCCATGACAGACTCCACCCCCCCACCCGACCTCAAGCGCCGCTTTGGCTGTCTCCAGGTGCTCGTTATCGTTCTGGTCGCGATGATCGGTTCCGCTCTCGCCACCGCTTGGTGGGTGCGACACAATCTTTACGCGAAAAAGCTCGATCCGGTCGCCTTTTCCGAAGGCGAGAAGAAATCCCTGGATGAGAAACTCGAACGCCTGGAGAACCCCGATCCCGAGCGCTACGATGAAAAGACACTGAGCCGCACGATCGAACTCAGCGAGCGGGAGGTCAACTATCTCATCGCGAAGGATGATCCGGCGCGCAAGGACACGGTGGCCGTCGACCTCGCCAACGACCTCATCACCGTCCGCCTCATCGTCCCCACCGAGGAGGAGACTCCGTTCATCGGCGGCAAGACGGTTAGGCTCAAGATTGGCTTCACCGCGCGTTTCAAGGACGGCAAGCCCGAGGTTTCGCTGCGCGGAGCCTCTGTCGGAGGCATCGGCATCCCGAACGCCTGGCTCGGCAATCTCAAGGAAAAAAACCTGATCGAGGAGTTCGGCGAGGACGGCGGCTTCTGGCAGAACTTCTCCGAGGGCGTCGAGTCCATTGAAGTCCGCGACGGAAAGATCCGGGTCGATCTGAAGGAGTAACCGCCCGTCAACGGAACGAGCTACTGGCCATGTAGGCGATCCAGTCGGCCTCGAAGGCCTTGACCGAATCGAAACCGTAGATCTTCGCCAGTTCGACCGGCTCCGGAATCTGGTTCGACGTTTCGACCCGCTCACAGAGGGTCGCATAGTTCGCGAGGCGTCCTACCGTACTCTGAAGGTAACGGGAAAAGGCGTAGGTCATCACGCAATCGGTAGGCGTCATCCCGTCGAGTTTCAGACGGTAGAGAGCATCGATACTCGGCTTGACCTTGTCCTTTCGGATCAGATCCTTGAGTGTCTTGGCCCAGCGGCGACCGTCCTCGAATCCTCCCGTCGTCTTCACCTCGTCCGAGGCATAGGCATCCGCGTTCACTTTCGCCGTCTCCGTCTTATCGCACAGCTGGATTTCCTTGTAGTACGAATGTCCGTTCGAAAGCGCGAAGAATCCCGCCGAGCCAAAGCCGGAGACGCCACCCATCTGGAGATCCAGCATGTCCCCGGACAGGCAATGGGTACGGAAGGGAGCCCAGGCTCCCGATAGCCGCTTTGGATCGTCGGCCTTGAAGCAACGCGTGTGCGTGAAGAGGTTATACTCGACCGCTTGCGCGGGCTCCAGTCCGATCACTCCCGAGACCGCGTGAGGCCAGGAAAGGGCGAGGTTGTTGCCCTCCGCGACGTTTCCACCCTTACGCAACTGGTCGGCGTACCAGGCGCCCACCGCATTGTAATCGGACTCACTCTGAATAATGAAAATCGCCATCTTCTTGCCCTCCCATTTCCGGGCGAAGGAGGGATGCTGGAAGGCCATGCCATGCCAGAGGATCTCCGCGCCTTCCGCCGTGTCCTTTTCCCTCACCGAGCCTGCCGACATCACGAGGAAATGCGGCGTTTCCAACACATCGAAATCGATTTCGAGTCCGGTGAACTGGAAAGGCTGATCCCACTTCTTGAACACCTTGGTGTCAATCCGCGCCGACTTCTCGGGCACCGCGGCTTCGGCGTCCAGATTGACATCCGCGGCTCCCTTTCCTCCATACTCGGCCAGAAAATCAATGTCCGCCCGACTCAATACCTTGCGCTTGATCTCCGTCTTTCGACCGTCCTTCATTTCCACGATCACCACATCGTCGTCCACCCTCACCAGTTTCGCCTCCACCGTTCGCCCCTTCGTATCGGTCCAAGTTCGAAATTCGGCACCGGACATGGGCGCCGCCAAAAGGAAAAGAGCGGATAGTACGGTGGCAACGCCTCGAGGCGAGTTCCCTGATTTTGTCATTTTCATGAGTGAAAATAGCGGCATCGCCCCCTTTCAGTCAACGGGTAATCGCACACGTGATCGTTCGCCACAGTTGATGCGCCGCCCTC
>JAHEDC010000430.1 GCA_024641425.1 Verrucomicrobiales bacterium
TACTCCCACGGATCGACACCTCACACGACTGGACGCCGGCGGAGGCGGTCGCGCTTCTCGACGAGGTGACGGCGGCCTACGCCAACCTGCCGCAGTGGGTCGAGGAAGAAAACCGGTTCACCCTGCGCCGCGACATCCAGACCGGTCAGCCGCTACCCGCCGAACTGGAGGACGCGCCATGGGGCGAGGCCCAGGCGAACGGGCTGCGCGCCGCCTGGCTGCTGGAACCCCGCGCGGAAGAGTATCCGATCGGGACGCGCCTGACCTCACGCCTCCTCATACACAATGCGGGAAACCTAACCGTTGTCTTCGTGGCGAATACGTTCAATCAGACGGGCGGCAGCGCGCGGGATGCAAAGGGCGCGGAGATCGACGTTTCCGGAATCTACTGGACGACGCTCGGACAAATGACCGTCTTCCGGCTCGCGCCCGGCGAGTTCTGCGAAGTGTGGGCCCCGGGCTTCGGAATCGGGACCCCTAACCCGAACGACGAGGACTGGGCGAACGTGCGCATTGGCGCATGGATCCAGGCGAAGGCGGGCGACGCCGTGACGTTCACGCCCTCTCCGCTGTCGCTGAACGGCATTCGTGGCAACGGTGGCGCGGATGGCGATCCGGCTTGGTGGCCGGAATTCATCATGGGTCGCATCGACCTCGAGATGCCGCTTCCGACCGCCGCCGCCGACCGCGAGGCCACGCTTCGGCGCCTGGTGCGGGAGCTCTACGGCACCGAGCCAAGCCCCGAAGAGATCGCCGCCTACGCGGCGGACCAATCGCCCGCCGCACAACATCCGATCGCCGGCAAGGAACTGCTCCGAACCCGGGCGCAGCACCGGCGAAACCTCTCCGCGTTCACCGGAAACCTGCAAAGCGGCCCAACGGAATTCCGCGTCGACGCCGCCGATCCCGACGCCACGCGGAAACCCCGTGTCGCCAGCGGCCCCGGCAACCGCGCACTCGGCGAAAAGGCCCGGCTCGTCATTGTGCAGAAATCCGTCAACGACCGCCGCGTGAACGAGGCCCATCTCATATTCACCTCGGGCGATCCCTACGAACTCAAGCTCCCCGACGGCAACGACAGCTACACCGTCGCTTGGGAACCCGGCAAATCCGTGCTCTGGATTGCCGAACCGGGCAGCCTCCACAACCTCGACTTCACCGATCCCTCGCAGATCAAGGAAACCCACCTCGACTTCGCGTCCCTCACGAACGTCTCCGACGCCCTCCGCGAGGCCCTGCGCCCCGCGCTCGAAGCCCGCTCCGCTCCCCCCGCCGCCTCGACTCCATAGGGTGCCGTCCGCTAGGGCTCCCTACTTCTTCCCGATGCAGTACAAAGTCGAGTCGGAGCGCAGGAATAGGCAACCGTCACCGACGGCGGGAGTCGCATTGAACTGCACCTTGTCGTCAGCGATCATGTTGTGACCGATAAGTTCGAACTTAGGCGCCGCCTTGATGACGAAGGTGCCGTTCGTGCGACTGACCGCGTAGAGGTTTCCTCCCGCCAGAACCGGTGAAGCGTAGAAGGGCTTCCCGCGCGATTGCCCTCCCTGCGCGCCCTCCAGCCTTTCCTGGTAAACAATTTCACCGGTATCCGCCTTCACGCACAAGGCATCGCCCGAGTCGCTGACCCAATAGAGGTGCCCCTCATGGACAACCGGGGTCGGGATGTAGGACGATTTCGTTTCCTCCCAGACGAGGGCGTCCTTCACCTCGTCCTTGGCCTCGGCCCCGATCTTCAGGGCCACCCGCGCGGTGCGGGGGTAGCCACCATACACGTAGACAAGGTCTTCGAGGAAGGTGACACTGGGGGAAATATTCCCGGTGATGGGAGTTTCAGCCCACCAGCGAATCCTGCCGGTTTCCGGATCCAGCCCCCAGAGTTCGCCGGGGACGGCAAGAGCCAAGTCGTCCTCGCCTCCCGGCCGGGGCATGAGGGCGGGAGTGCCGTAACAGTAGGCCAGCCCCTCGCCTTCGGCTTTCCATTTCTCCGCGCCCGTGAGTTTGTCCAAACCGTAAACGGCCCTCGATTCCTCGGCCGCGTTGACAACAAGGAGATCCCCGACCAGGATCGGGCTCGCGGCGGAGCCCCAGTGCTTGTCCGTGGATTCGCTCCCGAGATGCTTGTTCCACAGTTCCTTTCCGGAAAAATCATAGGCATAGACGCCGGACTTTCCGAAGAAGGCATAGACGCGCTCCCCATCCGCGACCGGGGTATTGCTGGCATAGCCATGCTCGGTGAGGAAGCCGCCATAGGGATCCTCGGGGAGACGCGCGTCGACGGTTTTCGTCCACTCGATCTTCCCCGATTTCTGATCGATGCAGACCAGATGACGCTTCAGCTTCTCCACCGAGCCGCCATCCGCTCCATAGCCGGAATACGCGGTCACGAAGAGCTTACCGTTCGACACGATAGGGCTGGACGAACCGCGACCGGGAAGTTCGACTTTCCAGAGGATATTCTTCTCGCCGGCCCACTCGATGGGAAGGTTTTGATCGGTGCTGACTCCGCTCCCGTTCGGCCCGCGATAGCGGGACCAGTCGTCGGCGTGAGCAACGGTAGAAAGGAGGGCGAGGGCGACGGCGGCGTGCGTTTGCATCTCCCTCGGAACCCCGATACTCTCCGTGAGTTGCAGGCTTTTCAACCATGTTCCAACCACCGGGGCTCGTGGACATTGCTCGGTTGGGGCCACGCCTCCGCTGACAGAGCGACGGAATCCTGAGACCGGTCTTACAGGCGACCGGCATGCATGCCAACGGAGGAACCGCCGAATCCATGAACGCGCCCGAAGCCCACGCTCATCCCGAGCCCCCCGATTCTCCGGCGCCAGAATCTCCCCACTGTCCTGCACGGGCCCATTCTCCTCGCTCCCGGCGGTGGAAAAACCCACCACTTCCAGCCACAGCAGCGTCGCTCCAAAGCGGCGCAAGTGACGCACGCTTTTGACCAAGCAACGCGAAGCCCGACCCGGTGGACAGGCATTAGAGTCTAAAGATGATCGTTACCACCCGATCACACCAGCGCTCATGAAGCGATCATTCAGCTCCATTGGCATCCTCATCGGATGTCTCGCCCTATCCGCTTTCGTTCTCAGCCATTGCGCTTCTCCCCGTGGATCGACGCCAGCCTCCGAGCCCTTTGATCCCATCTTTCCGAGGCAGGTCCCGGAAACCGTGATCTTTGAGCGTGACCTCAAACCTCTCCTCGAAATCGAATGCGTGCAGTGCCACAACCATAAGGACGCGGGCAGCAATGCGGGACTCAACCTCGAAACCCGACACGCGGCCATGACCACCGGCCTCCACGCTCCCGCGATCCGCCCGGGAGATCCTGATAACAGCCTCTTCGTGCAAGTGCTGGAATCGGACGTGGATCACCCGACAAGCATGCCGCCCGCTCCAGACAAGATCTGGGGCGTCCGACTCGCGATCATCAGGAAGTGGATCCGCGATGGCGCCGTCTGGCCCGACCATGTCCGCATGGTCCGCCCCCAGGACTGGGCTCGGTGATCATCGTCCGAATCGATTGACAACACGGCCAATATATTCCACTATGCTTATATAGTATTTAATAAAGCCATGTTCCTCGTTCCATTTCTCTACCGTGCCGCCCTCCTCCTCCTTTTAACAGGAGTCCCGTTTCTTGATGGCGGCGCGCAGGGCCGGGGCCGGGGCCAGGGTGGTGGACCTGGGGCAGGAATGGGAATGCCGGAAGCCGAGCGCGAGAACATCCACGGCTTGTTCGAGGCCCACGACAAGATCAAGCGAAAGGTCAAGGTGACGAAGAACGGCTATGTTTCGACCACCACCTCGGAGGATCCGGAAGTGGTGAAGATGCTCCAATCCCATGTCGGGCAGATGAAGAAGCGGCTCGATTCCGGTTTGCGGGTGCGGCGCTGGGATCCGGCCTTCGACGAATATGTCGCGCATTACAAGGACATCGCCATTTCCATCAAGTCGATAAAGAACGGCCTCCGCGTCACGGCAATGGGGAAGACCGACGACGCCGTCAAGGTGGCACGCAACCACGCCGCGGTCATCAGCGCCTTCGTCGAGAACGGCTGGGACGAACATCACGCCGAGCATCCCGCCGCACTGACTCCCAAGAAGGATCCGAAGAACGCCGAGGACACGAAAGAGGAGGCGCAAGCGGCGCAGCCCTAAGGGAAGAGTGGACTTCGAACCGCCTTAGCGTGAATTCGTCGGATTCTCGTACCAGAAAACTCCCAGCCCATCGCGCTCCTCGCAGCAGAGCATGTCGCAATCCCCGTCGCCGTCGACATCATAGGGAACGACCCGGTCATACTTGAGGCCGGGCTCGCCGGCGATCTCTTGATCCCGCCACCGGCCGGTGAGCGGGTTGTCCTCCCACGACAGCCAGCGCATGCCGGACAAGGGCCCCGCCGCCCCCTCGCAGCTAAAGACAAGGTCGTTCCGGCCATCGAGATCGACATCGCAGAGGGCCACACTCTTGCCGCCCCCGACACCGTCCGGAAGCGGAATCGGGTGTTCCTCCCAGCCGCCGCCGCGGAACCAGAGGATCGTTGACTTGTCGATCGCGACCACGTCGTCCACGCCGTCCTGGTCGAGATCCCCGTGGTCAATGAAGAGGATCTCGCGATCCGCGCCCCCGATGTCGTGGCGCTTCCACTCCGGGCGCTCCAGCCAGTAGACGCCCCGCCGCTCGCCCTTCCGATCACTGACCAGCACGTCCTCGTCGCCGTCGCGGTCCATATCGACCGCGATCAGCGACATGATCCATCCGGCATCCTGTAGGCGGTGGAATTTCCAATCGCCGATTTTCCGCGCGTCGTCCGGCGCCTCCAGCCAACCGACGGACGCCCCCTTCCCTTTTGAGCCGACAATGAGATCGATCCCGTTCCTTCCATCGACATCCTGCGGCAGCGCATACATCCAGGACTGGCCGTCGAGGAGCACCTCCGTCTTCCAGGCCTCCGCGTCTAGGGTCGCCGCCGGCGCCCAGTGGACGAAAAGTCGACGATTGTTGCCCTCGCAGGAACTCACGACATCAATGGCCCCGTCACCGTCGAGATCGGCAAAGACCGCATCCTCGGGCGACTTCACCTTCCCCACCGTGACACTCGGCCAGTGCGCCGCTTCCTTGCCTCTGCCCGGATGCAGGTATACCCGCACGACCCCGCCTTCCTCCCAACCGGTCGCGATGTCGATCAGCCCGTCGCCGTTGATGTCCGCGAGCCGCACCCCGTCCGCCCCCTTGGAACTGTCATCGATGGTGTGCCGCGCCCACGGCTCGCCGGCCTGCGACGCAACCTGCGGAATGAGCCACATTACCAGAAGGGGGAAGAGCGAAACTCTCATCGGGGACGCGGCGCGCATGGCCAAGCTATCCACAGTTTCCCCTTCAAATCCACCGTCTTCTCCGCTCGCGCGCGACGGGGCCGTGCCGATTCCGGTCTCGACAGGAGCGGACGGGGGGATCACGATTTCCCCTGTGATTCGAACTATGAAACATCTCACCACCCTCATCGGCGTCGGCTTCGTTTTCGGAATGATCTGGCTTGGACATACCCAGGAACCGAAGGAGCAAATGCCAAGGGCAAAACCAACGCCCGCCGCGGGCAAGGCAAAGGCATCGAAGCAGGCATCCGACCTCGCGGCCGTCGCCTTGAAGGGCGAGATTCTCATGTTGAAGGACAAAGCGAAGCAACGCGACTTTCCCGCCGTTTGCCGGGACCGGTCCGGAAGCCTCCTTTTCAACTACATCGAGCATGACGGGACTTCCGATGTGTT
>JAHEDC010000431.1 GCA_024641425.1 Verrucomicrobiales bacterium
CCGGGAAGCTTCTGATCGGGCGTGCGCCAATGGCCTTCGAGGGCAAGGAAGATGTAGCCGCTCTGCCAGTCCCAGTGCAGATTATTGAGGTTGGGATTCAGCGGGTGGTTGGCGGTGTAGGTGGCGGGGTCGGAGTGATTGGTCTGCGCGTCTGGGCCGATATGGAAGGTGATGGCGGTGATGTGTTCCTCCGGGAGACCGGGAAGCGTGAGGGTAGTCCCACGAGCGGGAACGAAGGCGATCGCGTCCGGGATTACAAGGGCGTCGCCGCTGGCGGTAGTCAGGGAAATACCGGTGGCGAGCCAGTCGAGTCGGGTCAGGGAGAGGGATTCGTTGGTGACGTTCTGGTAGCGGAGGGAGTCGACGACGAGCGGTTGGGCATCGACCTCATGGATGAAGTCGAGGTGGAGGGATGCACCGAGGGACGCGTGTGCGGTGATGAGGATGCAGGAAAGGGAATGACGCGGGACGCGCCAGCCACGGGAAAAGGTTAATGGTAAGTGAGTGGGCATTTTCCTGCAGAGGGCTCGTTGACTCATCGATAACAAATCCCTTTCTCAGCCAGGATCGCTGTAGCCGCCGCCGAGGGTGGCATCCAAGGCGATCAAGTGATCGTAGGCTGCCCGTTGTCCTTCGGACAGCTGCGAGATATTGAGGGGTGTCAGCTCGTTGCCGTCGGAGGCGACGTGATAGAATTCGAAGACCGGTGTATCCAAGGCGCTGAGTCGGTCGCCGAAGATGATGAGCTTGTAATCCGGATAGTCGTCGGAAATGAGGGCGCGCCCATCGCCGGCCCCACTGCCGAACCTTTCGGCGATGACCGCGCGATCCGCGGTATCGGTCGTGCCCTTCAGAATCGGCACGAGACTTCGGGAATCAATCACAATCCCCGGCGTGGCGGCGACGACGTTGAGGCCGGCCAGTTCCAGCACCGTCGAAAAGAGATCGATACCATGCACGAGCTTGTCCGAGGTCGATCCGGCGGGAACGGTGACATCCGGACCCGAGATGACGAGGGGCACGCGTATCCCGCCTTCGTAGAGGGTATCCTTGGCATGGCCGGTGGTGAAGGGTGCCTGCACGACTTGGCCGGGCGATCCGTTGTCGCCGATCAGAATGACATTGGTTTTCGCGAGATCGACATTTGTAAGCAGGCGCTGCAACTCGGTGTCCATGGCCTCGAGCATCCGGCGGTACATGCCAGCGTTGCCTCCTCCGGCGGAGTATCCACCGGCGGGTGCGAGTCCAGGCGGGGGTTCGTGGAAGGGGGCGTGCGGCGCGTTGAGGGCGAGCCAGCAGAACCAGGGAGTCGTTCCACGGGCGGCAATCCATGAGACGGCGTCATTGACCTGATCGGTGGTCGAGTAAGTCGTGTAATTGTTAGATGTCGTCGCCGCGCCATTCAGAACTTCGACTTTGGTCCAGAGATTGTAATCGGCGACGGCTCCGATGAGGAAGCCCTTGAAGTGATTCCAGCCGCCCGCCGTGCTCGGGCCGGTGTTGCCGTTTCCGAGATGCCATTTGCCGAAGGAAGCCAACGCGTAGGACGAGCCCTGCGCGGTGAAGATCTCGGGAAGAGTCAATTCGACCGTTGGGAGCGTGGAGTGGGTCGATTGGTTTCCCACGCTATGGCGGAAAGGATGCCGCCCGGTCATAATGGTGGCGCGGGTCGGCGAGCACACCGGTTGCGCGTAGGCACGGGTGAAGCGAAGGCCGGAGCTGGCGAGACTCTGGAGCGTCGGCATTTTGGCAAGAGTCGCGACGGGGAGGGTGTTGTCGAGGGGGCTGGCGTCGATACCCCAGTCATCGAGGATGATGAGAAGGACGTTGTTCGCGATCGGCGGAGCGCCCACGACCGTGTAGGTTCCCGTATGGGTTCCGGCCGGGCCGGGGAAAGTGACCGAAATCGTATAAGTTCCCGGTGCCAGTCCGGTAAGATCGACTTGGATCTGAACTTGATTCCGAACCGGTCGGGAAAGATACGTCGCGGCACTCCCATTGAAGGTGACCACCGTTGGGGCAATATTCAAATCGGGCGGAGCCTGGTTCGTCCCCGAGATCGTCACCGTGATGGTGGTGAGGCCACCGCCTCCCGGATTGTTGTAGGCGAAGCCGTTGCTGTCGAAGGGGGCGAGGCTTTCCCTTTCCAGCCGGTAGAATTGCCTGTCTTTGTTGGTCGCCTTGCCCACGTCCGTTTTGCTGAGCTGGTCGGAAGGGGCCGTGGTGGCCGCTCCCAGCGACGTCCAGGTCGCGAGATCGTCGGAGGCGTCGACACGGTAGCGCCCGCCCTCGACGCCTTCCCATGTGAGGGTGATATCGCCGCTCGGCTTGTCGACAGAGAGGAATCTCGCCACATCGGCCATCTCCGGGCCTCCCTCGAAATGGACGGTGACGGATTCCGTGATGGTGGTGACCGCGTCGCCGGTGGGGTTTCCGTAATAGGATCGTCCGATGTTATAGGGAAAGGCGGGTGTGCCGTCGGGCTCGATGGAGACGAAGTAGGCGTAAGTCCCTCCGGGAAACTCCGGTGTCACGCAGAAGCGGCCGTTGTAGAGATCGAGGTCGAAGTGCGTGGCCAGGGTCAGTCCGCGGTTTCCCTTGTAATCGTAATCCTCCAGATAGTGTCCGAGCGTGTGAGTCGCATTGACCCCCGGGCCAAACTCGTCTGTGGCCAAGGTCGCGCTCCGGTTTTGCGCCGCCGCCGCCCAGGCTGGGAGTGTCGTGCGCCCGGTCGATGTTAGATCGGTCGATCCATTGCTGCCGTCGCGCTTCTGGTATCCCGATATCATCCGCCGGATGCCACTTCCGGCGTCGAAGGGCGAGCTGTATCCGTAGGGGCCGTAAATTGGGTAACCGTCGCGCACCCAGCCCAGAATTGGCGAATGATGCGGATTGGTGGCGTTCTCGGCGTAAGTGTTTATCGTCGCGTTGTAATCCACGTGATCGCCGAGCAGGTGGCGGAGTCCCGGAGGATTGGCATGGTAGTGGTATTGGGAGCCCGCCTGGTGTGCGTTGCCGGCGTCAAAGGTCACGCTCTCGTTCACGAAAGCATCCCGGTTCCAGATCCCGTCCCCTTGGAGACCATTCACGGGAGTGGCATCGGTCGCGTTGCCGTTCGAATACGAGAACGCATCGCGGCTGTCGAACATCGCCACGCCGTCGACAAAATAGCCGATCGCGCCAAGTCCGGTGAGCGTCTTGGTGACCGGGATGGTCGGATGGCGGGGGATACGGTAGATCGCGGCGCGGTTGGCCGGAAAATTCGGGAAATCCTGCGTTTTCGCGGCATTGAGATACCAGGGCCCCATGACATGCCGTCCCAATCCCGTCGTCCGAACGTAGACCCAGTTCGCCGAAAAGGACACCTCGTGGACGCCCACATAAGTGGGCTGAGACTGGATTCCCTGCCCACGATTCCAAGTGGTAACGGCGTTGCCTGCGGACTCGGCCGCAGTGTTCTGATAGATCCGGGCATACCGACCGGAACCCTCTTTCATCCAGGAACTAAGGCGGGCGTCCTGAGCAGTGAGAGTCGGGGCGGTGCACGCGAGGACGACCGCAAGCGCCGGGACGAGGAGGATATTCATGGGAAAGTAGATGATTTCTCACCGACTGTTGCTGAGACATTACGCACAAGCAATCATTCTGGGATGAATTGCTCCAGTCCCGGGCTGGAGGGCTCTGGCTATTGGGTGAATTCGCGGGTCGGTGTACCCCGGCCATAGAGTCACCCGTGTCCGTGGAATTTCATGGCCGCCTCAGCCCGACTTCGGCCGTGAATCCTGGTGTAGATGTTCTTGAGGTGCTGGCGCATTGTCTCGACAGTTACACCGAGTTGGTCAGCGATTTGCTTCGTGAGGAGGCCCCGCAAAACGTGGTGGAGGACCTATTCCTCGCGCGGCGCGACGTTCTCGAAAGCCTCCCGTGAAGGGTTTCTTTTGAGGAACGAGCGGACGACGAAGCGCGCTAAGATCGGAATCATCGGAGCGCCGCCTCCGTGGATTTCCTCAATTGCGCTCCGCAAGTCGACGGGAGAAGTGCGCTTTCGGCATTCGAATACGCGCCCGCTCATCGGAAACCGGGAGCCTTTTCAAGGACCCTTGAATATGGCTGACGGCGTAGTTCGTTTTCCTCGACGATGGCGACGCTGATCAAGGCCAGCGGACGGGGTGAAGGGAGGATCTCGGAAGCGCCGGAGTGGCGCTCGGCGTTGTTCCGGCACTCGCGGGCGGCGAGAGGGATATTGTGACGGATCCTGGAACGAAGGGAGATCAAGGAAAGTTCATCCGCCACGTCAAGACGCAGGCGCGCCGGGAGGGCCGCGCAGAATTCCTCGGCAAAGCGCATGAGACAGCGGGCGAGGCTTGCCAGCGTATCATGGGCCGGATTGACCGCCCAGACGATGCCGTCGAGGGACTGGACCAGTTCTCCCGCCGTCGCGGAATTCGCTCCGAAATGCTCGGCAGCTAATTCCGGTCGATCCCGCTCGGTCCGTCCGATAGCGCTCTGAGGGGCTACCCCCGCGAGGTTCGTGCTGAGCGTAACATGGATAGCCCGCGCGATACGCACCGTTTCTTTCCAGCGCGAACGCCTGCTCGACCTGCCGCAATCGGTTGCAAATCCGCCGGCGGGCAGAGTCGCATGTGGCGACCAAGAGCACCCCCGCATCGTCAATGCGGAGGGTTCGCACAAAGACGTCGGGAAGGCCGTCCCCGATGGACCAAACTGCGCCCTTCCTCTCCTTCGCAGGAGGCGCACGATACCCGTTCCGACTGTTCCGATCCACAGCCTCCCGGACTCAGGCAGAAAGCGTTCGCCTTTCATGTTCCATCGGGCCGCGCCCAAGATCGACTTCCTCCAAATGGGGGATGGACAAAATGCACGCATCCCTGGCAATATGGAGTCGCAACGCATTCCCCCTGCAACCCCATCGAATATCCGTCACTACTCCATGAAAGCCCAAGTCCCGCTTCTCCTCGTCGTCGTTTCCCTCGTTCCCGCCTCGCTGCCCGCAGCCGTCAACATCATGCCCTCTCCGGGTTTCACGATCACCTTCGATGGTAACGACGGACTCAATTTCGACGCCGCCGCACCTCCCGGAGGTTCGATCGTTCCCAACAATCTCGCTCTCGCCAGCAATGGCGCGACCGCATTCACCAGCAGCCAACTCGGGCCTCAATTGGGAATCGGCTATCACCTCACAGCGAATATAAACGATGGTTTTTACGGCAATAGAAACAGCTGGATCGCGGCCGACGCCGATCCTAACAATCCCCAGGCGTTCGCCGGCGTGCAACTCACCGGACTCGTCAATCTCACAAGCATCGCCTTCGGACGGGACAACGGAAACAACGCGGCGGATGACTGCGGCGGCCAATGCACGGATCGTTCCCTCGGCGTTTACTCCCTGCAGTTCACCGCTGATGGCGGCGCGAACTGGACCACAATCGGCATGCTGAATTACGATGGCGTGGGCGATGATACTGCGCTCGGAGGTGCCTTTACCTCTTATTTCCGGCATGAGTTTGGTGTTTCTTTCGCCGGAGGGGCTCCGATCGCCGCGAACGGAGTTCGTATCCTTGTTCCGGGATTCGGCCTCGGGCCCGGCGGTACCGACATCGACGAGATCGAGGTCTATGGGTTCGTTCCCGAACCCACCGCCGCAGTCCTCGCGCTCACCGGACTCGCCCTCGTGCTTCGCCGGCATCGTCGGAGCTGAAGAAACGCGGCCCCTCCCCCAGACGTAGAATTTCGCTGTCCGG
>JAHEDC010000432.1 GCA_024641425.1 Verrucomicrobiales bacterium
CAGCGTCCCGGAGCTCACCGATCTTTCCAGGGAACCCGAGTCCGTCTGGCAGCTCTACGGCGACGAGGCGAAAAAGCCCGGCACCTTCGCCCGCAGCGCCCTCATGGCCCGGCGCCTCGTTGAGCGCGGCACCCGTTTCGTCCAGATCTACCACAACAATTGGGATCACCATTCGAACGTCGGCGGCCGCATGCCCGACCAGTGCCGCGATATCGACCAACCCTGCTACGCTCTCATCCAGGATTTGAAATCACGCGGCCTCTTCGAGGACACCCTCATCATCTGGGGCGGCGAATTCGGACGCACCATCTACTCCCAGGGTGGTCTCACCCACGAGAACTACGGCCGCGACCACCATCCGCGCTGCTTCACCATGTGGATGGCCGGCGGCGGCGCGAAGGGCGGGGCCATCTATGGCGAGACCGATGAGTTTTCCTACAACATCGTCAAGGATCCCGTCCACATCCGCGATTTCCACGCCACCATCCTCCGCCTCCTCGGCTACGACCACAACCGCTTCACCGTGAAACACCAGGGGCTTGATCTCAAACTCACCGGGGTCGAGCCGGCGCGGGTGGTGAAGGAGTTGATCGCGTAGGGAAAACCCGCGCGCCCACCGATAGCGGCAGAGGACTGCCGCACTCCAGGACGCAAGCGACGGGTCGGACGGTTAAACCCAGCCGCAAAGCACCCGTGCTATCCGCGAACTTCTTCGTCGGCGGTCCGGCGCGGTCGAGCATGTAGATAGGCTGCTCCCTATGCCAGATGTTGATCCGCTTCTATTGCTCAAGTTCTTCTCGTAGTTTTGGTGGTGGGAGCTCTCGTGGAAGCCGCCCCTTCACGCCGTCGTGGAAAGCGGCAAGGGGGGACGGCCTTCAGTAGAAAATGATTGCGAATGGGAGGTGGGGCGGCACCCGGTTCGCCGCGCCGGTGGTGGTGTCATGTTCGAATGGGGTGTTTCTGTTCGGGGATGTCCTTGTTGCCATTCCGGCGTGCGTTCCGTCCAGGGCGGAATCGGCGTCGTGGCAGGACGCACGCGGCACCGATGGACAGCGAGATTCGCGCTGGGGTCGGATTACTCGCTGGTGCGGATCGACTTCTGGCGGGCTTCGATCTGGCCGTTGCCGTCGACGGCGAAGGCGAGTTCGAGGGCGATCTCGAACCCGCTGGCCTCTTCCTCGGATTTCGGGATCTGGCCCAAGACCCTCAGGCCCAGAACGCCATCGGCCTTCCACTCGGCATCGTAGAGGGTAATCGAGAACGTGTTCCCGAACTTGGCGACCGACGGGTGGTTCGCCTTCTTCAAATGCGCGTAGGCAAGCCCGCTCGCCGTGGCGGCGAGGTCGAGGGGACCGGCCACCTTGTCGTTGGGCAGCAGACAGTAAAGATGGGCGCTTTCGGTCTCCCATTTCCGGTTGAGGAGCTGGAGAACCCATTTGGAATTCGGCGACCACAGCGCGGTGCCATCGAAATGATTGTAGTCGGCCTTGTCGCCGAAATGCTGGCCGGCGAGGGTCGTGATGATGCGCCCGCCGGGGGGCTCGACGAGATAGTTCACCACCGTCTCCGAGTCGACCGCGAGATAGGTGCCGTCGTCCTGGGCGAACTTCGGCCAATCGATCCGCGGCGATTTCGAGGGAGCCCAGGCGAGGGCGAGGCGCCCGTCGGGCGAGCCGGTTCCCTCGATGAGGCGATACGCGGCGCTCGGCTTGACGATTTCGTTGCCTCCGCCCGCTGCGGCGGGATCCACCGGTTTCACGGAGGTGGCTGGCACACCCCCGGAGCCCCGGAGAGCCGCGACCACACCCGCCGCTTCGGCGCTGAAGGCCGCGCATCCGCCGTCATCCTTCGGCAGCGGCTGGGTCGTGTTCTTGGCTTTCGCGGTGTCGATGTTTTCGCCGGGCTTGAAGGTGGCCGTCTTGGTGAGATGCCGGATGAGGCGGCCGCCGTCGAAGTAGAGGCGTTCCTCGTCGACGACAGTCGAGCCCTTGGGATCGTTTGGCACGCGCTCGGCGCGTTTGAGGAGAAAGTAGAGTCCGGCCGCGTCGAGATAGTAGACTTGCGAGGTCACGCCGTGGCGGTCGGCTTCCTCGGTCGAAACCTTCCGTGCGATGCCGTTCGCGTCGAGCCAGGCTTCCCGGCTTTGGGTGGTTGAGGTCTCGGGGTTGTCGAGGTGCCAGGTGAGGTGGAGCATTCCGCCGAGACTTCCCTCGGTGTCCCGATAGCGCGCGCCGATCGATTTGATGGCCTCCGGTGAAGGCGTTTGGGCACGGAGCGGGAAGATAGAACCCAGGGCGAGGACAACGGCGAGAAGTCGGCGAATCGACATGAGGCCAAAGATAGGCGCGGATCGGGTGGCGTCAACGTGGAGGCTGGTTGTTGGCCTGGCGCCTCGCCTGGGCGGTGGGCTTCGTGGAACCCCACGCCGCGCGCCGGATGAAGTGTGTAATGGCGCTCGGTTCGGCAGGAGGCAACCGGAGCGGTCGCCCTCCAATGCGAAGGCGAGAAAGCATCCGTGGCACCCTTCGGAGGTTCAGGCCGCGTCCTTGCTGTCCTGGCGGCCGTTCTTGCGCATGAGCGGGGGCTTCTTGCCCTCGACGACGGCGCGGTTGATGGAGACGCGGGTCACATCCTTGCGGCTGGGCAGGTCGTACATCACGTCGAGCATCAGGCGCTCGATGATTGAACGGAGGGCGCGGGCGCCGGTGCCGCGCTTGACCGCGGCTTCAGCAAGAGCCTGGAGGGCGTCCTTGGTGAAGTTCAACTCCACCCCTTCCATGGCCACGAGCTTGCTGTATTGCTTGATCATCGCGTTCTTCGGCTCGGTGAGGATGCGGATCAATTGCTCGACCTTCAGTTCCTCCAGCGTCGAGATGACGGGAAGGCGACCGATGAATTCGGGAATGAGTCCGAAACCGAGCAGGTCCTCGGGCTGGATGTGCTTGAGCGCCTCCGATTTGGCGGCTCCGGGAGTGGGGACGTAGACCGGGCCTTCGTCGTCGACCGCTTTCTTCGGCACATTGAAGCCGAGGATATTGCGGCCGAGGCGGCGGGTGATGATGTCCTCGAGTCCGACGAAGGCTCCGCCGCAGATGAAGAGAATCTTCTCGGTGTTGACCTGGATGTATTCCTGCTGCGGATGTTTGCGTCCGCCCTGCGGCGGAACGTTGCAAATCGTGCCCTCGAGAATCTTCAGGAGCGCCTGCTGGACGCCTTCCCCGGAAACATCGCGCGTGATGCTCACGTTCTCGGTCTTGCGGCCGATCTTGTCGATCTCGTCGATGTAGATGATCCCGAGTTCGGCCTTCGAAACGTCGTAGTCGGCGCTCTGGAGCAGGCGGAGGATGATGTTCTCCACGTCCTCGCCCACGTAGCCGGCCTCGGTCAGGGTGGTCGCATCGGCGATGGAAAACGGGACGTTCAGCACCTTCGCGAGCGTCTTGGCGAGCAGCGTCTTGCCGGAGCCGGTGGGGCCGAGGAGGAGGATGTTGCTTTTCTCGATCTCGACATCGGCGAACTCGTCGAAATTCGCCGTCGCCGAGCTGCCGCGCAGTTTTTCAGGCAGGGGCAACTCGCCGCTGTCGTGGAGGACCCGCTTGTAGTGGTTGTGCACGGCGACCGCAAGAACCTTCTTCGCCTGTTCCTGGCCGATGACGAACTCGTCGAGTTTCCGGCAGAGCGTCGCCGGCTTCGGCACCTTGAGGTTCACCGGCAGACCGGTCGATTCGCTGTCCTCCGAGAGTTCCTTGTCGAGGATGCTCTTGCACACCAGGATGCAACTGTCGCAGATGTAGACGCCCGGGCCGGCGATGAGCTTTTTGACTTCGGCGTGGCTCTTTCCGCAGAAAGAGCACATCGTGAGATTCGAAGGTCTGGCCATGAAGGAGATCGGGTTGGGAAACGAAAAGGGGGGAACGAGGAAAGCGACCGGCAGGAGCCGACCGACTTCCTCATGGTTTTCGGAACGGGAAAACGTGAAAGGAAACGTGGAGAGATTTTCCCCGAGTGACCTTACTTGTCTTTCCCGCCCGCACCGTCAGCATCGGGCAATTCCTTCGGGTTTTCGAGAACTTTATCGACGAGCCCGTAGGCGGCGGCCTCGGCGGCCGTCATCCAGTGGTCGCGGTCGGCGTCGCGCTCGACTTCCTCCTCGGTCTTGCCGGTGTGGCGGGCGAGGATCTTGTTGAGGCGCTTCTTGAGCTTGTACATGTGCTCGACCGTGCGCTCGACGTCGCTCGCGGTGCCGGACGCGCCGCCGGAGACCTGGTGGATCATGATGTCGGCGTTCGGGAGGGCGAAGCGCTTGCCGGGAGTGCCGGCGCAGAGGAGGACGGAACCCATGCTGGCGGCCATGCCGATGCAGTAGGTATTGATGTCGCAGGTCACGAACTGCATCGTGTCATAGATCGCGAGGCCGGCCGAGACGGAGCCGCCGGGCGAATTGATGTAGATGTTGATGTCCTTCTTCTGATCCTGCATCTGAAGGAACAGGAGCTGGGCGATGACGGAATTCGAAACCTGGTTGTAGCCGTCGATCTCGGAGCCGATGAAGATGATGCGGTCCTTGAGGAGCCGGGAATAGATGTCGTAGCTACGCTCGATGCGGCCTTCCTGCTCGACGACCATGGGAATGACATGGTTCGCGATCCGGTGCGGCGTGAGGCCCTGGGTCAGATGCGTGGGGAAGGAGGCAAGCGGATAGTCGGGATGGTTCATAGGTAGCATTCGCAATTTAGGGTGCGGAAAAGTCTCGTTGACCGGTCGCGAATTGCAAACGGTCGCTCAGGAATACGGGCTCAGGCCTCGGGCGCGACCTCGGCTTCGGGCGGCAGTTCCTCGAAGGCGGCGTGTTCCTTGAGGAACGCGATCGTGTTCTGCGCGAGGAGGTTGCTGTGGACGTGGGAAATGCTGTCGTTCTTCTGCATCTCCTTGATGAGCTTCTTCACCGGCGTCTTCTGCTGGTGGGCGATGCCGGCGAGGCGGTCGAGCATTTGCTCGCGGGTGACCTCGATGTTCTCCCGCTTCGCGATCTCCCGCAGGATAAAGGTTGTCTTGAGGGTCAGTTTCGCCTGCGCGGTCGCGTTCTGAATGATTTCCTCGCGGTGGGTCTGGATCTCGTCCTCCTCGACGCCCCGCTTCGCGTTGTCCTCGACGATGCTGTTGACCCGGCTCTGGGCCTCGTGCATCACGGCGTCGCGCGGCAGTTCGAAGTCGAGGTTCTGGTTGAAGAACTCGACGATCTGGTTCGTGACGAACTCGTCGATCCGGCGCTTCCGGTCTTCCGCCATGTTCTCGCGAAGGGTGGCCTTGACCTCGTCGAGCGTCTTGCCCTCGTCGAGCCGGCCCGCGAAGGCGTCGTCCAGCTCGGGGAGTTTCTGCTCCTTGATCTCGCCGAGCTTGACCTCATACGTGATGTCGCGGCCGCGCAGGGCCTCGACACGGAAGTCGTCGGGCACGGTGATCGTGACCGTGCGCGCGTCGCCGGCATTCATGCCGACGATCTGCTCGCAGAAGGTCGGGAAAAACGTGCCCTCGTCCATACGGAGCCAGTAGCCGGAATTCTGCGCGATGTGCGCGGGCGCATCGGGTGCGACCTCGCCGACTGTCTGCTCGCCGACCATCCCCTTGTAGTCCAGCACCGCGAAGTCGCCCATGGCGAGCGCGCGGCCCTCGACATCGGCGAAATCGGCGAAGCGCTCGCGCAATTGGGTCAGC
>JAHEDC010000433.1 GCA_024641425.1 Verrucomicrobiales bacterium
GACTTCGAGGTCTTCGCCCACGGTCTCCGCAATCCGCAGGAACTCGCCTTCGATGACTACGGCAACCTCTTCGTCGTCGACAACGACGGCGATTTCGGGGACAAGGAGCGCTTCCACTACGTCGTCGAGGGCAGCGATTCCGGCTGGCGCGCGGTCTATCAATACCGCTCGAACGCCCAGTGGAAGGAAGTCGCCGGCTACAATGCCTGGACGGCGGAAAAACTCTGGATGCCGGCGGCGGAGAACACCGGCGCCTACATCACGCCCTGCCTTTCCAACTACTCCGACGGCCCCTGCGGCTTCACGCGGAACCCCGGCACCGCCCTCGGCGAGGAGTGGAAAGGCTCCTTCTTCCTCACCGAATTCCCCGCCAAACGCCTGCGCGCGTTCCGTGTCGAGCCCGACGGCGCGGGCTTCAAGATGGTCGACGACAAGGTCGTCTCCAGCGGCATCAACGCCACCGGCATCAACTTCGGCCCCGACGGCGCGCTCTACGCCGCCGACTGGGGCGACAACGAATGGCTCCCGCACAACAAGGGCCGCGTCATGGTGCTCGACACCGCCGGCACCCCCGACCCGCTCCGCGAGGAAGCTCAGAACATCCTGCGGGAGGGCATGGAGGAGCGCAATACTGTCGACATCCTCCCCTTCCTCGATCACGCCGACCAGCGCGTGCGCCTCGCAGCCCAGCGCGCGCTCGCCGCGCGGCCCGAAGGCAACGCTGTCCTCTCCGGCTTCCTGGTTGACAGCAAAAGTCCGCGCCTCGCCCGCCTCCACGCGCTCTGGGGATTCCGTAACGAGATAACCGACCGCTTCGAGGTGGAAATTTTCCTTAGCGACCCCGACCCGGAATTCCGCGCCCAGGCCGCACAATCCTTCGGCAAGGCCGGCAATCTCGAAGCCGCCGACGCCGTCGCAAGGCTCCTCGCCGATCCCGAGCCCCGCGTGCGGCTCTTCGCCGGAATCGCGCTTGGAAAAATCGGCAGTCCCTGGCAGCTCGACCCCATCCTCACCATGCTCGCCGAGAACGACAACAAGGACGCCTTCCTCCGCCACGCCGGGGTCATGGCCCTCACCCGCGCGGAGCCTGAGAAAGCCCTCCCCACCCTCGCCGCGCATCCCTCCAGCGCCGTCCGGCTCGCCGCCGTCGTTGCCTTGCGACGCTTGAAAAGCGAGAGCGTCACCGCCTTCCTTACCGACGCCGACCCGGCCGTCGTCCTCGAAGCCGCGCGCGCCATCACCGACGACGACAGCCTTCCCGGCGCGCTCCCGGCCCTTGCCGCGCTCCCGATACGTGGCGAAGAGGCCCTCGTCCGCCGTCTCCTCAACGCCCAGCTCCGCATCCGCACGGCGGAAAGCGCGCGCCGACTCGCCGCCTTCGCCGCTTCTCCCGACCAGACCCCCGTCCTCCGCGCCGAGGCCATCCACTGCCTCGCCGCCTGGGAGCATCCCGCGCCCATCGACCGCGTCACCGGCTGGTATCGCGTCCTCCCCGACGGCGACCCCGCCGTCGCCCGCGCCGCGCTCGATGCCGTCATCGCCACCCTTCTCTCCGACGGCTCCGAGGAAGTCCAGACCGCCACCGCGTCCGCGATCCAAGCCCTCCAATACGGCGACGCCACCGAACGCCTCGAAGCCATCGCCCTCGATCCCGATGACGCGCCCGAAAAGCGTGCCACCGCGCTCACCACCCTCGCCCAATTTCGCTCCACGCGCCTCTACGAATGCCTCGGCGCCGCCTTCGCGTCCGGCGCGCCCGTCCTCCGCGCCGCCGCCTGCACCGTCCTCACCGCCGACGATCCCGACTCCGCCGACCTTCCCGATCACTTGGCGGCGGCTTTGGAAAGCAACGATCTCACGGAGAAACAGAACGCCATCGCGCTCCTCGGCCGCCTCAATCGCCCCGAAGCCAAGACCCTCCTTTCCGCCCGCTTTCCCCCGACCGATCCCGAGATCTCCCTCGATCTTGTCCTCGCGCTCGAGCGTCACCCCGGCCTGCTGCGCGACCTCAACGCCTACCTCGACGCGAAGCCCGAGGACGATCCCCTTTCCCCCTGGATCGAGTGCCTTTCCGGCGGCGACGCCAAGGCCGGCCGCGTCCTCGCCACGACCAGCCTCACCGCCGCCTGCATCCAATGCCACCGCATCGACGGCGCCGGCGGCCTCGTCGGCCCCGACCTCGCGGGCGTCGCCACGCGCCTCAATCCCCGCCAACTCCTCGAATCCCTCGTCCTTCCGATGAACGCCATCGCCGAAGGCTTCGGGCTCATCAACATCACCCTCGCCGACGGCAATCTCGTGTCCGGCATCCTCGAAAGCGAGACTGATGACGAACTCGTCCTCCGCAACCTCGACGGCTCCCTCGCACGTATCGCCAAACGAAGCGTTTCTGAAAGAACCGCCCCCGTTTCCAGTATGCCCCCGATGGGAGCCCTCCTCCCGCCCCGCGAACTGCGCGACGTCCTCGCCTTTCTCCTAACATTGAAATAATCACCCCAACCATGAAAAAAGAAGACCTCCGCGCCAAACTGACCCCGCTCCAATTCAGCGTCACCCAGGAGGAAGGCACCGAACCCGCCTTTCGCAACGAATACTGGGACAACAAGGAAGACGGCCTCTACGTCGACGTCGTGAGCGGCAAACCGCTCTTTTCCTCGCTCGACAAGTTCGATTCCGGCACCGGCTGGCCCAGCTTCACTTGCCCGCTCGATACCGGCGAGATCATCGAGAAGGAAGACAACCGCCTCTTCCGCAGCCGAACCGAAGTCCGCTCTAAAACGGGCGACTGCCACCTCGGCCACGTCTTCCCCGACGGCCCCGCCGACCGCGGCGGCCAGCGCTACTGCATGAACTCCGCCTCCCTCCGTTTCGTCCCGAAGGAGAAGCTGGAGGAAGAAGGTTACGGCGAGTATCTGAAGCTTTTCGGCGAAGAGTAAATCGGCGGCAGGATGCCGCCGCCACTTACGCGAGGAGAGGCCGGATCACATGACCATGGACATCGGTCAAGCGGCGGTCGATGCCGTTGTGGCGGAAGGTGAGCTTCTCGTGGTCGATTCCAAGGAGATACATTATCGTCGCGTGGATGTCGTAGACTTCCGTCGGGCGGCTGCGGTCGAGCGGTTTGTATCCCCACGCGTCGCTTTCGCCATGGGTGATGCCTCCCTTGATCCCGCCGCCCGCGAGCCAGTTCGTAAAAACATACGGATTGTGGTCGCGCCCGGTCGAACCCTGGGTTGATGGCATGCGGCCGAACTCCGTCGTCCAAAGGACGATCGTGTCTTCGAGTAACCCGCGCTGTTTGAGATCCTTGATGAGCGCGGAGGCCCCGACACTCATCCCGGTGGCGAGCGGGCCGTGGTCGCGAAGGATATCCTCGTGGGAATCCCAGTTACGGCGCGGAAAGCCATTGTCGCAGCCGGACCAGACCTGCACGAAACGCACCCCGCGTTCGAGGAGACGGCGGGCGGTAAGACATTTCCGACCGAAGTGATTGATCTCCTCCGGCGCGTTGATCTCCTTGTCCCATTGCGTCTTCTCCTGTTCGAGCCCGTACATCTTTCGGATGGATGCGGGTTCCTTCGAGATATCCAGCGCCTCGGGAGCCGCGAGCTGCATGCGGGCGGCCAACTCGTAGGAACGAATGCGGGCCTCCAGCCGCGAGTCTCCCTCCCGCGTGCTTTCGTGCTCGCGGTTCAACTTATCGAGCAATTGCAAACCGTCGCGATCACTCTCGGCGGTAATATATCCCTTCGGAGGAAAGATATCCGCGATCGGATTCGCGGTGCCGGGCCGGATGATCGTCCCCTGGTGCTGCGCGGGCAGAAAGGCGGCGTGCCAGTTCTTCGGCCCGTTCGAGGCGAAACCGCGGTGATCGGGTAACACGACGAAGGTGGGTAGATTATCGTTCATGCTCCCCAGACCATAACTTATCCACGCCCCGATGCCCGGAAACCCCGGTAACTGGAATCCCGTTGCCTGGAGATACGTGGCCTGGCTGTGGACGCCCGTTTTCCCCACCATGTTATGGACGAAGGCCATCTCATCCGCGACTTCTCCGAGAGAGGCCACCGGTTCACTGAATAACTTCCCGCATTTTCCGTAGGGCTTGAAATCCCACACCGGTTTCATCCACGGCCCGAGTCCGTCCTGGAAGGCCTCGACATGCTCACCGAAGTCGGACTTCTCCCCATGCCGCTTGACTAACTCGGGCTTGAAGTCAAAGAGATCGATATGACTGGCCGCCCCAGCCATGAACAATTGCACCACCCGCCGCGCCTTCGCGGGGTGATGCGGTGCATGAAGGATGCCGCCCGCGGGCGGTGCGGCCGCGAGAAGCTCGTCGCGCCCTAGCATCGAGGCGAGGGCGATACCACCGAGCCCGCCCCCGGTTTTCCAAAGGAAGTCGCGCCGCGTGGGTGAGGGGGAAGCAGTCATCTAGTCGGCGAAGGCGAATTCGTTGAGATTGAAGAGAAGGCGGCACGCGGAGGGCAGGCCATATTCATCGGCGTAAGTCATCAGGGCCGCGGACTCGTCCTCGCGGGGCATCCGATTCAGAGTCAGTTGATAGGCGCGTGCGATTTGTCCCTTCCGGTCGGCGGCCTCCCCTTCCAGCCTCGACGCAAAGTGCTCGGCCATGCGGACGACGAACTTATTGTTCAGGAACGCGAGGGCCTGCAACGCGGTCAGGGTTTCATTCCGTTTGTCGACCAGCAGCGAGGGATCCGCGCAGTCGAGCGTATCCATGAATGGCTGCGGTTGCGAGCGCACGATGAAGCGATAGATCGAACGCCGGTGGGTCTTGGGATCATCCGGATCGTGCTTCTGATACATATAGTGCGGCGAATGCTCCGGCTTCTCGATCAGGAAATCCTGGAAACCCGGCCCATACATCGTGGCGTCGAGTTTTCCCGCCACGAGGAGAACACTATCGCGCAACGCCTCGGCCTCCAGCTTGCGGCGGTTCATGCGCCACAAGTATTGATTCCCGCCGTCGATATTCTCGAAGGCCGCGTTGCCGTCCGAGGATTGCCGGTAAACCGCGCTCTTCAGAATGAGCCGATGCAGATCCTTGAACGATTGCTTCCCGTCGCGGAACTCGACCGCCAGCCAGTCCAATAGCTCAGGGTGCGACGGAAGCTGTCCCATATGTCCGAAGTCATTCGGCGAATCGACGATCCCACGTCCGAAATGATACAGCCAGACGCGATTCACGATCGACCGCCAGGTGAGCGGGTTGTCCTTGCGCACGATCCATTCCGCCAGCGCCACCCGACGCGCGCCCTCATCGTCACCGGTCGCGGCAAAGCGCGGCGAGACGCCCGGGATGAAGTCCACCGTCCCCGCGCCGACTTCCTTGCCCGGATTCGTCACCGCCCCCCGCGCGAGAACATGAATCGCACGGGGCTTTCCACCCTTCGCGCCCGTCCCCGCGAAAGTCCCGCTCCCGGTGTGAATCGTCCCCGCGAAAACCATCGGTCGTTGCTCGTCCAAAGGACGCAAATCCCCGGCAATCTTCTCCGCCTCCAGAGCCAGCGCCTTGTGCTTCCCGTAGGCCTCGAAAAAGCTCGCGGAGTGGCCCATCGCGTCGCGTCGCTTCTTCAGGGATGCCAAATGCTCCCTTCCCTCGCGTTCGGCGCGCGCCCTGCTTTCCAGAAGTCCGATCAAGCTCCCCGCATCACCACCCGACTTCTCCTTTTCCGAAGCCACG
>JAHEDC010000042.1 GCA_024641425.1 Verrucomicrobiales bacterium
CTTGTAGACATCGGCGGGCTCGCCGTCGGGAAAGGCCTTCAGACTCTTTCCGAAAGTCACCACCGTAAATTCGCCGTCCCCGAAATTGAGGAAATTGACGCCGGTTGCCTTCGATTTACCCGTCCTTGTGATTTTGCCCCTTACGAGGACGATCTTTGCCTTCGCGGCCTTCAGAGCGGCGTCATCCGTGGCTGCGATCAGAGGTGGCGCGACGCCATCATCGGCGGACAGGGAAGCCGACAGAGCGAGAAGGAGGAAGAGTGCGAGAACCCGATCAGTCATGACCCGCCCAGCATAGTGCGAACGGCATTGCATTCCCAGTCTCAATCTCGCTTCCCTCGAAGCAAATATCCCAGTGCGTCGAGGACGCCGGCGAAAGGCTGCTTCCGCCCGGCATAGCGCTCGAGCACATAAAACAAGAAATAATAGAAGCGGCAGAAGGCCCAAACCGTGATGCCGAGCAGCAAGGCGGTGCGCCAACGGAGCGATTCCGCGAGAATCAATCCGCCCGCGATCAGACCCAGCAGCAGAAACAGCCCGCCCTTGAGGAGGAGCAGCCGCCGGCTCCGGATGTCGCGGCCGAGAATCATGAGCTCGGGTTTAGTAGACCCCGCGCACCTCGGCGTCGATTTCCTTCCAGTAATACTCCGCGAGTTTCTCGTGCGTGGCGGGTGCGAGCGGCGCCAGACCGGACGCCTCGGCGTTCTCCAGCGCCTGCTGGGGCGACTTCGCACCCGGGATCACGGTGCTGACCGCGTCGTGGTCGAGGATCCAGCGCAGTGCCTTCTGTGCGAGCGTGGCCTCCGGTGCCTCGTCGGCGAGGATGCCGGCGAGTTTCCCGGAGTAGGCCACCCCTTTTTCGAAGGGAACGCCGGCAAAAGTCTCTCCCACATTGAACATCTCGCCGTTCGCATTGAAGTGGCGGTGGTCCTTGTCGTTGAAGACATGGGTCCGTGTGTATTTCCCCGTCAGCAGCCCGCTCGCAAGGGGCACGCGGGCGATGACGCCGACCTTATTGGCGGCGGCCGCCTGGAGGAGATCGCGCACGACCCTTTGACGGAAAAGATTGAAAATCACCTGAAGCGTCACCGCCGAACTGTTCCGGATGCAAAAGAGGCCCTCGTCGATGGTCTCGATGCTTGCCCCGTAGTGCCGAATGAGACCTTGGCCCTTCAACTTCTCCAGATTCTCGAACACCCGTCCGGCCATGAGGGTCTCGGTCGGGATGCAATGGAGCTGGACGAGATCCAGGCACTCGACTCCGAGTCGAGCCAGGGCATCCCGCGCTGCTTTCTCCATGCTCTCGTACGTGTCCTCCCAATGGGGCCAACGCCCCATCTTGGTCGCTACATAAATGCGATCTTTCCGCTCGCGGAGCACCGAACCGATGAGTTTCTCCGAACGGCCTCCGCCGTATACATCGGCGGTGTCGATGAAATTCATCCCGGCGTCCATGGCCGCGTGAAGCGTTTCGCGAGCCTGTGCTTCCGGAACAAGATCGCCCCAGGCATCGCCGATCGCCCAAGCGCCGAAACCGATTTCCGAGACTTCATAGAGGGTGTTGCCAAGAGTTCTGCGGGAAATGGTCATCGGCGGGTCGGGAAATGCGAGAGTTGGGAATCGGAGAGACAGGACATCCTATACGCGGATTCCCCACCGCCCACAAGGCTCGAATTCCCGTCACCGCGTTCCTTGCGGATTCAGCACGGGGCCTTTTTTGAAGCGGCTCCATCCGGGTGCTCCCTTGGCTCGGCCCCCATGCGCCGCTCCACGTTTCCGGCGCCACAGGGAATCGCTACCGTGGGATCGCGGAGGGCTTCGCCTGGGATTCGGAGAGATCAAGCACGGCCACCAGCGGGTAGTGGTCGGAGAGCCGCGCCGTGGCCGCGTCGCGCACGATCACCGCCGATTTCGCGGCTCCGGCCAGGTTCGGGCTCACGAAGAGGTAGTCAAGCCGCCGGTCTGTCCCGTGATCCTCGTCCCTCCGAAGTTCGGTCGGAAAGCTGCCTGTAAACGGAGAATCGGGCGGGCGGAGGCGGGCGACGAGGTCGATGTATCCGCCGTCGAGCAGGAGGTCGAGGCCTCCGTAGTCGAGCTTGCCTTCCGGATTCAAATTGTGCTGCTTCGGATCCTTGTCGAGCCTTGCGAAAAAGGGCTCCAGCGCCTCGTCGGCGTCATAGTGTGACTTGTCGGCGCGCGAGAAGCCATTGAAGTCCCCGACGAGGACAACACGCGGATTCTTCTCGGGAAGCGTCCCAATGTCCGCGAGAAGGACTTTTGATTCCCTGACCCGCGCCGCATGGTCGCTCGGGTGCATGTGGATGGCGTAAAAGTAGATTCCCCGCGTCCGGCAGCGCAACAAGCCGTGGTGCATTCCCTCGCCGATCCTCTTCACCTCCTCGATCGGCGTCCGGGAAGTGAATCCGATGGGAAATCCCTCCTCCTTGAACAAGGCCACGTGTGCATGCCCCCACTCCGCAGCATCCCGCGCCAGTTTCTCCTCGGTGTAGCCGTTCAATTCCTGCAACGAAACGACGTCCGCCTGCTGGGCCTTCATCCATTTCAACCACTCGGAATGCCGGGGCTCCGGCTTTTCGGTGAATCCATACCAGACGTTGTAGGAGACGATCCGCAACGCTCCCTCCCTGCCTTCGAGGATCGGGGTGAAAACGAAAATGGCCAGGGCCGCGGGCACCCAAACCGGAAGTCGCGGAATCCATCGCATCCTTCGATCAAAGCAGATCCCCGGCCGGAGGGAAGACCGAAATTTCCGAATCGGGCTCCTGGCAGAAAAGTGTCCAAAAAAAGGGAAGCGCCCTTAGGACGCTTCCCTCGTTGGAATTCAGGTTGATAAACGGGCCTCCGCCTATTCGGCGCCCTCACCGAGGAGAGCCTTGAGATCAGCGCTCTGGCCAGCCTTCGCCTTGGCAACGTGCGCGGCGTAATCGAAAATCGGCTTGCCGCTCTTGGAGACGACCTTGACGCCGCCGGGCTCGCCGAAAAGCATCCCTGTCATTTCCTCGCTCATTTTCGGAGCCCCTCCACCGAGCATTCCCATCCCCGCCATTTTCTCCGCCATCTTGTCGTCCATGATCATCTTGTCCATGGTTTCGACCATCTTGCCTCCGTCGAATCCAAAGCTCGCGGTATCGGCGGCGGATTTCTTGAAGTTTTTCACCTCGATGATGTCGCCGGGCATCTTGACGTTCACTTCCATCTTCATGTCGGCCATCATTCCGGCCATCATCGGCTTCGCCTGCTGCCACTGCTGGCGCTGCTGGGCGATCTCAGCCTTCAGGGCCTCCGGATCGAGCGGCTCGCCTTCCTTCCCGCCCTCACCGGAAACGCCGCCGGCCTCGGCTTCGCCTTCGCCCATCTTCATCTCAAGGACAAGGTTTCCCTCGGCATCCTTGGAAAAGGCCATCTCCCCGGACATCCCGCCGGCGGGCCCGTCGCTGTTGCCCATCTTCAGTTTCGTGATGTCCTTGAAGTAGGCGGAAGCCTCCACGTGGACTTTCCCGTCCTCGCCCATCTTCGCGCTCGCCTTCTCCCAGACATCGACGCCCTGGGAACCATTTACGATTCCCCTGAGGGTATCCTGGGCCATCTTCTCGGGGTCGGGCAGTTCGGCGCCCGCACCAGCCCCGCCAAGGGCACCGCCTAGCATCGCGCCCATATCGGGCATCGACATGTTATACACCACCTTGCCGCTGCCGTCCGGGTTCAGCGCAAGATTCTGCGTGACCTGGAAGCAGCTTGTCAGCGTCGCCGCCATTCCGGCCAGCGCGAGGGTTGAAATCAGATTTTTAGCGTTCATAGTGGGCCGAATCTAACCGGTCGCACCCCATTTGGCAATGGGAAGCCGAGTGCCAATTCGCCCGAAGCCCGGGAAGTCCGTTTGTCGCCCCTCCCAGTTCCCCCCACATTCCCGCCCATGACCGACACCGACCCACCTGTCCGCATCCTCGTTACCGGCGCCGCCGGCTTCATTGGCAGCCATACCGTCGACCAGCTTCTCGCCCAGGGTGCGACCGTGCTCGGCGTCGATAACCTCTCGACCGGACATCGCCACAATCTCGCGGATGCCGAGAAGTCTCCGCGTTTTTCGTTCGAAGAATCCGATATCACCGAGGCCGAAGCCTTCGACGCCCTCGTCGCGGACTTCCTTCCCCAATCGATCGTCCATCTCGCCGCCCTCGTCAGCGTCCCGGCCGGCGAGGAGGATCCGATGAAAAACTTCCGGCTCAATGTGGTCGCGACCCAGAATGTCGCCGAGTCCGCCCGCCGTCACGGAGTGAAACGGATCGTCTTCGCCTCCTCCGCCGCTGTTTACGGCAACGCCGATTCCCTCCCCCTCGAGGAAAACATCGCGACCGTTCCCGTCAGCCAGTACGGCACCGCGAAACTCATGTCCGAAAAATTGCTCGCGGCCTATGCCTGCTCCTACGGCCTCTCCGCGATCTGTTTCCGCTTCTTCAACGTCTATGGCCCCCGCCAGGATCCCTCGTCGCCCTATTCCGGCGTCGTGAGCATTTTCGCCAACCGCTACCGCTCCGCGAAGCCGGTGACGATCTTCGGCAATGGCGAGCAAAGCCGCGATTTCATCTACGTCGGCGACATCGCGCGCGGCAACACCGCCGCCGCGCTCGATCTCTCGCTCCCCGACGGTGTTTACAACCGCTGCACCGGAAAGGCGCAGTCGCTTCTCGATCTCGTCGCCATTCTCGACCGCCTTTATCCCGGCCTCCCCGCCCCGACCCACGGCCCGGATCGCGCGGGAGACATCAAGCATTCGCTCGGGAATCCCGGGGCGGCGGTTTCGAAACTGGGACTCGAAGCCAAGGTCCCCTTCGACGAAGGCATCACGAATCTCCTGCGCTCGCTGGAATAACCATCGCCACGACTTGCGGTCGCGACCGGATTTGACGAGATTGCGCCATGGATTCGAACGATTCCCTCGCCGGCGCGCCCCTCAGAAAGCGAAGCTGGAAACGGTTTTGGTGGTTGTCCTTCGGAGCGGTCCTCGGCATCGGAGGGATTTTTCTCTTCCAGATCATTTCTCTCGTTCGAAAGCAGGCCGACAAGGCTTCGGCGAGATGCGAGGTCGTGAATCTCGTGCGCTGCCTGAAAGCTTACGAAATGGAATACGATCGGCTTCCCGTGCCCGATGGCACCGAAGGCGACTACTTCGCGACGACAACGGATGAGGCCTTCCTGGCGGTCTTGCTGGGAGTCGAGACAACGGACCTCAATCCCCGCGGAAAAGTATTCTACTCGGGACGCGTCGGTCACAAAGGGTGCGGGGGACTCGTCACCGAAGATCCCCTGCTCGGGCCGCGCCTTCTCGATCCTTGGGGCCGCGTCTATTATTTTCGAATCGATGCCGACAACGACGGGGAAGTAACGGCCCCGGACGGGCAATCCGTTCGCCAGTCGGTCATCGCCTGGAGCCTTGGCGACGGCGGAGTATTCGATGCGAAAAAATTACCTAAGAGCTGGTAGCTCGAGACGGGTAAGCCCTTCTGCATTTCGATGAAGGGCCGCAGGCTCTCGAACAGCCCGGAACAAGTATCGGGACAAGCCCCGAGGAACTTAAAGGAGGAAAAGCACTGCCATGAGGGCGACGGCGAGGAAGGCGGTCACGCCGACCGGGAAGGCACCCAACTGCGTCTTCTCGAAGAACGCGCGACGCGTGTCGTCGAGCGCTTCGCCTTCGAGGCCGCGCGCTTTCCAGAGCGGCGTCATGGCCGCGACCATGAGGCGGGCGGGACCTTGACGGAAAAAATGAACAAGTCCCGGCACCCAGCGTCCGAGAACGAGGCCGTGGACGAGGCGGTTGATCCCGTTCAAACTCTTGTCAGCAATCCAGACGAAGGCACTGCTGCCGCGACGGAAGAACCAGTCGGTATCGAGGACGATGGTATCCGTCCGCTTCAGCATCGGAAGGAAGACGAAGAACGTGAGCGCGGAGAAGAGCAGGAGCTGCATCTGGGTCGTCACGTGCTCGAACGTGAAGGGATGGAATTCGTAATCGACCGGGAAGGGCAGGATGTCGTGGAGCGGCTTGTAATAGACGCCGAAGAAGAGGCAGAAGAAGGCGAGGATGCCCATGCCAATGAGCATGGCGAGCGGGGCTTCCTTCGGACGCAGGCCCTTGTCCTTGGCGAAGAAGACGAAATAGGGGAACTTGATTCCAGCGTGGAGGAAGACGCCGGCGGAGGCGGTTTCAAGGACGAGCCAGGCCCATTGCCAATGAGCCTCCGCGGCTCCCTGGATGATGAGGGTCTTGCTCGTGAACCCACTGGTGAGGGGAACGGCGGAAATGGCCAGTGCTCCGATGCACCCGAAGGCGAGGCTCCATGGCATCGACTTGTACAAACCACCGAGGTCGGTACACTTGCTCTTTCCGACACGATAGAGCACGGCTCCGGCGGACATCCAGAGGAGCGACTTGTAGATGATATGGCAGAAGGCATGGGCGACCGCCCCGTTGAGGGCGATGTTCGTTCCGATCCCGACCGCGCAGACCATGAAGCCGACCTGGTTGATGATCGAATAGGCGAGGATGCGCCGCATGTCGTTCTCAAGCAGGGCGTAGATGATGCCATAGATCGTCATCACGCAGCCGACCCCAATGAGGATCTCCCAACCAGGGAAGCCGCGAATCAACGTATAGACCGCGGTCTTGGTCGTGTAGGCGCTGAGGATGATGGCCCCGGTAACCGTCGACTCCGGATAAGCGTCGGAAAGCCAGGCCGAGAAGGGCGGCGCGGCGGCGTTGACGAGGAAGCCGAGAAGGATGAGGGAATTCCCGAGATTCCGCTCGGTGAAAGCGTCGAAGGCGATCGAACCGGTCTGGCTGACTGACATGACAATGCCCGCGAGCAGGAAGAGTCCGCCGAGAATGTGCATCAACACATAGCGGTATCCGGCTCCGTAGGAACGCGTCGACTTACGGGCCAGAATGAGCATGGTCGAAGCCACGGCCATGATCTCCCAATAGATATACAACGTGATGACATCCCCGGCGAAGACCGCCCCGAGCGCGCTGCCGATATAGATCAGCGCGGAGACATGCTGGGTGTTGTCCTTCAGGTGAAAGGCATAAATGAAGGCGGCGACGGCATTGATGGTGAAGATATAGCCGAAGGCCTTGCTCAACTTATCGACGCGCAGAAAGTTAACATCGCCGAACCCACGCAGGAATTCGAACTGGATGAGATTTCCCTCCGGAAGCCGGTAGACACAAAGCAAAGCCAGCAAGGGAAGCGCGATGACGTAAAGGTTCTTCATCCGCCCCTTCATGAAGGGAACGGCAAGCGCGCCGAGGATCAGGATGAGGGCGGGAGGGATCGGGAAGTTCATGGCTTGCCCTCCTCCGATTCCGGTTTCTCTACGTCCTGCGCCACCGCGTCGCCGTCGCCGGGACGCTCATAGAAATCGGGCGATTTCTTGAGGACATAGCTGAGTCCTTTGGCAACGAAGATCATGATCGTACACATGCCGAAGCCGAGCAGCGCGTAAAAGCCCAGCGATTGATCAACTTCGAAGTGGGCGTGGCGTTTCATGAAAAGCTCCGCGAAGAAGGAAAGGAAACACGCCGTCCCGAGCACCGCCCACAGCAGGCGCTTCGTGGAATCGCGGTAGATCCAGTCCTTTTCCTGGTCGCCGTCGTTCTCCGGCGGCGTGGGTTCGTCGGCGTTCATGGCTTCAGTCCGGAGATGAGACAGGCGAGGTCGAGGAAGGGTTGCGGGTAGAAGAAGAGAACGACCGAAATGACTGCCGTGAGGCAGAGGGGCACGACGCAGCAGAGCGGCGCTTCCTTCACCCCGACGCCGAATTTCGCCTCGTCGGGTTTGAAGAAGAACGCGCGGTAAACGATGGGGAGGAAGTAGGCGGCGTTCAGCAGCGAGCTGGCGAGGAAGATACAAAGGAGCCCGACCCGCCCGGCATCCATCGTGCCGACGACGAGATAGAACTTGCTCAGGAATCCGCCCGCCGGGGGGAGACCAATGACGCCGAGGGCCCCGATGAAGAAGGCCCCCATGGTGAAGGGCATCCGGCGACCGATCCCGCGCATGCCGCTGATGTATTTCTCGTGCGTCGCCACATAGATGGCCCCGGCGGCGAAGAAGAGCGTGATCTTGCCGAAGGCGTGCATCGCGATGTGCAGCATCGCCCCGGTCGTGCCCATCGGCGTCAGGAGCGAGGCCCCGAGCACGATGTAGGAAAGCTGGCCGATGGTCGAGAAGGCGAGTCGCCTTTTCAAGTTGTCCTGGGTGAGCGCGATGAGGGAGGAAACGAGCACGGTGAAACCGGCGATCCAGCCGATGACAAGCGCGACATCGAGGGTGCGGAGGAAATCGTTCCCGAAGACCCCGGTGAAGACGCGGAGGACGCAGAAAACGCCGACTTTCACCACCGCCACGGCGTGGAGGAGCGCCGAAACCGGGGTCGGGGCGACCATCGCTCCGGGCAACCAGGAATGGAACGGCATGACGCCCGCCTTGGCGAAACCGAAGACGAAGAGCAGAAGCAGGACGAGGGCCTCGCCGCCATCGACCTTTCCGGCGAGAAAACCACCGGTGGAGAAATCCATGTTCCCGCCCGATTTCCAGTAGGCGTAGAGCATGGCGGGAAGAACGAAGGCGACCGAGGTCCCGAGAAGGTAAGTCAGGTAGGTGCGCCCGCCGGTGCGGGCCTCGCGATCCTGATGATGGGTTACGAGCGGCCAGGTCGCGAGCGAGAGCAGTTCGTAGAACACGTAGAGAGTGAAGAGATTCCCCGCGAAAGCCACCCCGATGGTCGCCGAGAGCGAGACCGCGAAGAAGGAGAAGAAACGCGTCTGGTCGTGTTCCTTCAAGCCCCGCATGTAACCGATGGAATAGACCGAAGTGACGATCCAGAGCGACGAGGCCACGATGGCGAAGAGCAGGCCGAGGCCATCGACGCGGAACTGAAGCGGCACGCCGGGGAAGACCTCGACGAAGGTGAACTCGAGGATGTTCCCACCGAGCACGGCGGGCAACATGGCCAGCACCAGGGCGAGTTTCACTACGCCGGCGACAAAGGTCGCGCCCTCGCGGGCGTTCGGGCTTTTCCGCAAGGCCGCGATGGCGGGCACGGCGGCGAGCGAGGCCAAGCAGGCGAGAAGCGGGAGCATGGAGGATTCGGTGGTCATGCGCGCCGGATCAGTTGCCCCCTCCGAGGTTCAGGGTGGCCACGAGCTGCGAGATCCACCCGATGATCGGTCCATTGAAGACACCAAGTAGGAGCAGGCCCGCCGCAGAGACGAGCAGGGGCAGGAGCATACTCCAGGGCGCGTGCTGGAGGGCGACGGCCGGGCGCATGTCGGGATCATCATCGGCATCCTCGTCCACCTCGACATCCTGGAAGTAAGCGAGTTCGATGAGGCGGAAGAAGATCACCGCGTTGATGAGGCTGGAAAAAAGGAGCGCGATGACATACCCCCATTGCCCGGCCTGAATCCCGCCCTCTACGAGATACCATTTGCTGAAGAATCCGCAGGTCGGCGGCAATCCGATCATCGAGAGAGCCCCCACGGTGAAGCCCATCATCGTAAGCGGCATCTTCCGGAAGAGCCCCCGGAACGCAATCAAACGATGCTCGCCCGTGCGGAGGATGACGAGCCCGATGGCGAAGAAGAGGCAGAGCGTCATCAGGGCGTCCGCCAGGATGTGATAGATCGCGCCGGTCATGCCCGCTTCGTTCGCCAACCACGCGCCGCCGACCATGTAGCCGACCTCGGCCACGATGAGGTAGGTGAGAACCTTCCGGAGGTCGTGGCGAGAGAGCGCGGAGATCGAGCCGGCGACGATGGCGAGGACCGAGAGCCAGACGATGGCATTGCTCCACCCGATACGCTGGAATACGAACTCCACACCGAAGACACTCATCATCATGCGGATCATGACATAGATCATGACCTTCGTGACGAGCGGCCCCATGAGGGTGCCGGTGGTGGTGGGCGCGTAGGCGTAGGCGTTCGGGAGCCAACCGTGGAGGGGAAAGAAGGCCATCTTCACCCAGACGCCGAGCATGATGAGGATGAAGGCGACGTGGATGGTGGGTGAACCGTAGAGATCCTTCGTGACGAGGATGCCGCGGATGTCATCCATGTTAAGCGATCCGCATTTGATATACAGATAGCCTACGCCCAGAAGATAGAACGAGGCCCCGATGGTGCCGAGGATGACGTAATTGAAGCTGGCGAGCACGGCGCGCCGCGAACCCACCGCGATCAACGCGTAACTCGTGAGTGCCGCGATCTCGATGAGGACATAGAGATTGAAGGCATCGTTGGTGATGGTGATGCCGGTCAGTCCGGCCAAGAGGAGCAACATGAGAGTGTAGTAATACGGCTCCTTCCCCGGGGATTCCTCCCGCACGCGGGTGATCGAATAGAAGATATTCAGGAGTCCGACAATGGTGATGGCCAGGAGGACGAGGCCACTCAGGACATCGACGCGGTATTCGATGCCCATGGGGGGTTCCCAGCCACCGAGGCGGTAGCGGAATTCTCCTTCCGCGAGAACGCGGGCGAAGGTCACCAGAGCGGCGGCCAGCGAAAGCCCGAGGGACGCGACACAGACCGGCACGCAGAATTCCTTCCTCCTCGATCCCAGCAGGATGACGAGCAGGGCTCCGAAGAGCGGTGCGACGACGATGAGGATCGGAGCGTTTTCAGCCATGCCCACCGAACTCCTTTACTTTCTCCAGAATCTCGTCCTCCTCCAACGAGCCATATTCCGCGTAGATACGCTGTGAAATCGCCAGGGCCACTCCCAGCGTGCTCACCCCGACCACGATCGCGGTAAGCATGAGGACGTGAGGCAGCGGGTTGGCGTAATCCGACGCGGTGATTTCCGGCGGCGCCGGCTTCTGCCCGTCCGCCTGGGCATGATGGTATTCATGCACGAGATGGTGGTCGAGAATCGGAATCGTCGAATCCTTCTTCACCCCGACCGAGACGTAGAAGAGAATGATCGCCGTCTGGAAAATCGACATCCCGATGAGCTTCTTGATGAGGTTCCGCTTCGCGATCATCGCATAGAGCCCGATCATCATGAGAATGACATACACCCAGTAATTGAAATTGGGGACGAGAACGTCGCGGTAGAATTCACTCATGGGTTCGCGAAATCAGAGGCCGCCCTCCAGTTTGCCCCGTGTGGCGAGGTTGGCGTAAATGGCGAACATGATCGCCGTCACGGTAAAGGCGACCCCAATCTCGACACCGAGCATGCTGTGCGAGCGCGCCCAGGTCTCGTTCGTCCCGGGCATGATCTTGTGGAGGATGCTGTAGTCGAGGAAGTTGTTTCCCATCAACATGCAGAGCAAGCCGAATCCTGAGTAGATAAGAATACCGACCGCAGCGAGCACGACGGCCCGTTTTTCCGAAAAGCGCAGCATCGTCGCCGGCAAGCCGTAGGCGAGGGCGAAAAGAATGAAGCTGGCGCCGAACATGACGCCCCCCTGGAAACCCCCGCCGGGGCTGTGGTGGCCATGGGCGAGCACATAGAGCGCGAAGATCTGGATGACCGGAATGACCATCCGACAGGTCGTCGTCACGATGAGGTCGTCCTCGCCGGGACATTCCGAACTGGGCATGACTGGAACCGTTGTAGGCCCCATCATGCGGAGGATGGCAATAATGGAAAGTCCCGCCGTGAAGATGACGACCGTCTCGAACATGGTGTCGAAACCCCGGAAATCGGCGAGCACGGCGGTGACGACGTTCGGCACCTCGGTACGCGCAAGCGTTTCCTCGAGGTAGAAATTCGAGGTTGGACTGTCATTGGCGGGCGACCGCGCGTCTCCCCAATCGGGGAAATCACGCGTCGCCGCGAGGAGCAGTGTGCCCGTGACGAGAATGGCAAGAATTCCGACAAGTCTCATTGCGCGGGTCAGTCCTTCGAGTTGCGTTTCGTTTGGAAGACGGTTGCGATCATGAAGACCGCACTGACTCCCGCTCCAACCGTAGCCTCGGTGAAGGCCACATCCACCGCCCCCATTTCCGCCCACAGCAGGCACATGAGGAAGCTGTAGATGCCCAAGATCATCGTCGCCGCGATGAGATCCTTGACCCGCAACGCGATGAGTGCCGTCACGATCAGGAAAACAAGAATGATGATGTCGAAACCCGAAATCATGGTGCTTCCTTCCCTTCTTCGTCGTCTGCCTCGTCGGTGACGGGCTGGATGCCATCATCGAAACCCGCTTTCATGAGCGCGTGGGTGCTGGTCGGGCTCGTCAGCGCGATAAAGGCACAAATGGCAAGGATCTTCAGCACCACGAGGATCTTCAGGAAATCGACGCCGTCATGGAGGAAGTAAACCGCGATGCCTGAGAGGATGAGGAGCGTCGAGAGGGTGTCTCCCTTCCCCGCGGCGTGCATGCGGGTGTAGAAATCGGGAAAGCGGATCAGGCCGACCGCCGCGCCGAGGAAGAACACGAGACCGGTGACGATCATGAGGATGCCCAGAAGCGTCGCCGACATCGCTAGACTGACCCTCCTTCCCCTTCCAGACCACGTTCCGCCTCCGGACCATAGGCCGGGCGGGTGCGGTTGAAATACCGCGCCGCCGCCAGCGAGCCGATGAAATTCAGCAGCGCGTAGGCGAGCGCGAAATCGACGAACATATCCACCCTCCCGTAGATCTCCCCGATGATGACGAGAAGCACGGTGGTCTTGGTCCCGATGACGTTGGCGGCCACGATACGGTCGATGGTCGTCGGCCCGATCACGACCCGCGCGAGCGCGGGGAGCATCAGGACGAAAATCACCATCCCCACAATGACGAAGAATGCGGCCATCAGGCGGCTTCCGCTCCTTTCCCCAGGGCTTCGTCGTTGCCCGGCTCGAAAACGCGCGCCACCCGGGCCTCCATGTCTCCCGTCAGTCCGTCCGCCGCGAATTTACTGATGGCGTGAACGGTGAACACATCCCCCTCGATCCGCACCGTCACCGTGCCGGGCGTGAGCGTGATCGAATTCGCAAGCGCGTATTTGCCGAAATCGGTCTTCAGTTTCGTCTTGAAACGGACCATCCGCGGCTGAATATCCTTCGCGCCCGCACTCGTGAGAGCCAGCTTGAGAACATGCATGTTCGAGAGAACAACCTGCCAGAGTAGCCACGCGAGATAACAGGCCAGCCGACCAGCCTGTCCCGCACGTTGCCCCATCGACATCGCATGGTTCTCAAAGACGAGATCCGCAGAGAGCCGGGTTACGAGGAGGCAGGAGAGGATCCCGAGCGTGAGGTGGAAGGCATCGAGCAATCCCGAGAAAATGACCCAGTTCACCATCAGGAGGATGAAAACAAGGACGGAATACATTCGGGTGGAAGAAGGAGGAACGAGTGAGGAAGGCGGAAACGGCGGAGAGTGCGAACGGCCCATTTATGTGGGATACCCCCAATCATTTCAACCATTTCCTGCGTCGAATTTCCGCCGTTTTCAGACGCCCGCAATCATCACGGCTGGGAAACCGCAATTCGCGACACGGAAAAGGCGTCCCGCCGGTCGGTCTCGGGAAGGGGGCGCAGGCCGGCAACCGCTCAGGGAAGGGGGAATCCTGACGAAGACGCGCATCCCTGCCTGGAAAGGCAGCGAGAAGACCCTATCCGAGAGGCGGGACACGCAATTCTCCGAAGGCTTGGAATCTTTCCGACGAAGGGAACCAAAGGGGGATCACTACACGCGGCCGCCTTCGCGGAAAAAGAAAGTGCCTGGGCATTCGAAATCAACGCTCCATCAGTCCCGACGAGCGTCCACTTTTCTTTGTGTCCGTGGCCGGAAGGTAACGGTAGTAGACCTCCAGCATGAGGGTGCAAAGCGCCGTCGAATAGATCGGAACATCATTGCCCAATCCACCGGTGTGGCTACCGGGAGAGTTCCACGAACCATCGTCTTCCTGGGTATTCATCACCACCTGCTGGTAGGACTTGTTGTAGTCCCGCCATGCGGTGCCTCCACGCTGGAAGGCGGCCTGCGAGTAATAATACCAAGCGTATGCATCCATCCGCTTGGCACCGTCCTCAGGCTTCTTGGCAAGAATGAGTTCCATTCCCTGATCCTCGAACTTGCCGACTTCGCCCAGCATCCGGGAACAGAGGAGACCCACGCCAATGAGCGATTCTTTCCCATCGTCATTTGCCAAGCGATATTTGTATGTCCCGTTTTCGCAGGCCGCTTCCTCGAGATACTTCGAGGCCTTTTTCTTCGCCGCACCGATAGCCGAGAAATGGAGACCGGTCAGTTCGGCAGCCTTCAAGGCCTGGACATTCCAACCCGAAACCGAAAGATCGCCGTCACCGCTCGTATTGTATCCGTAAAGCCAACCGCCCTGTCCCGTCTGACCATCGATAACGATCGGCACAGCATCCTTGAGCACCGGCGAGATCTTGGCGATGGGCTTCCGAGCGTTCTTGTTCAACGAGTAGGCCTCCGCAAGGGCATAGACACAGATGGCATGTTCGTAGGATGTCGTGTTTCCGTTCACGGAAACCATCATGCCACCGGTCGAGTCTCCCTTTTCGACGAGATAAGCGATCGCCTTCGCCACCGTATCGCCGAATTCCGGCGAATCCACGGTTTCGCAATGCCCGCAGAAAGCAAGGAGGCAAAGCCCGGTCATGGCCGCGGGATACGTCGTACTCCAGGAGCCGTCCTCGTTCTGCTTTCCCTTCAGCCAGCGCAAGGCCTGAACCACCGCGCGGTCCATTTTGGCCTCACCACCCGACTCACGCAGGCGCTTCGCGCGGTCCGCGGCATCGCAACGACCCTTCATCGCGGCGGGAACGCCCATTCCCCCGCCGCCGAATCCGTCACCGAGGCCACCGGAACCGAATCCGTCGCCGAAGGAATTCCCGAGGCTCGGGGTATCCGTGGGAATATCGAGGCTCGGCACGGCCACCGGGGAACTCACATTGGCGGTCACCAGCGCGCTGGGCTTCGCGGAGGGCGCCGCCGGCTTCTGCTTCGGGCTGTTCGCGAATTCCTGTTTGTTGATCTTCGGATCATCCACGCCCTGGGTCGGGGCGACGATGAACTCCGGGGGCGGATCCTGGATCTGCGAAACCACCACGAGGGCAAGCAATGCGAAAAGGCCTACATGCACGAGCGCGGCGATAGCAAGCGAGGCCGCGCGCGAGCGGTTTTCCTGCTGGTGTTTCACCCCATCCGTGAGGTGCTCGGGATGAAGCATCGGAGGCCCCGCATAGCCTTCCTCTTGCGGATAATACCCTTCCTCATACTGGTGGGCCGCATCCGGCGGGGGATACCCTCCCTGAGCGGCGCTGGGGGGAGGCGGATACTGGGCGTTGGGATCGTTGGGGTTCATGATTCGGGCTGGAGGCGTTTTAGGATTCGCAGTCTATTTCAACAATATCGGAGCAAGCTAATGACATTCCAACAAAAATTCCAAGCGAATTCCCGCCCCTTCCCGGAATCCCCCCCCCGGTGGCGGTCAGGGCAACCCCACGGCGGAACGCGGATTCGTGTCCATCATGCGCGTGATGAGGGCCTCGTCGAATCCCAGCTCAGCGGACAACTTCTCGGCCGTCTGATCTACCGAGACCGTGGAACCGATCAGGTGCGCGCGCCCCGGGGCCCATGCCACCCGATCCTCGCCGATTTCGATCTCACGTCCGGCCAGCCGGTAGCGCCCGGGAGGCATCCCGCCGGCCGCCGTGGAATCGGTGACGATGATGGCACGCGCCGGCCCGACGCACCGGAGGTAGTTTCCGAGAGCCGGGAAGGGCACGTGCACCCCATCGGCGATGAAGCAGCACCAGAGCCGCCCGCTGCGCGACAGGACACGCTGGATGATGTTATCGTGCCGATGCATGGTCATCGGGCAGCCATTGCCGAGATGAGTGAACAGGGAGAGCCCGGCATCAAGCGCCGCGTCCAGCTCATCCAGAGTCGGGTCGCAATGGCCCGCCGCGACCACGACGCCCTCCCCGGCGAGGAATCGCGTCACCGCCATCGCCGAGTCCCTTTCCGGGGCCAGGGTGACGATGCGCGTGAGCCCGCCCGCCGCCTCCAGAAGGCGCTTCGCCGAATCCGCGTCCGCCGGCACCACCGCAGCGGCGGGATGCGCCCCCACATAGCCGGGCTTCTCATTGATGAAGGGGCCCTCGATGTGGATTCCCGCGATGAATTCCGCGACAAACGGGTCGCGCTCCCGCAAGGAGACCAGTCGCCTCAGACGGGCGATCATCGCAGGCAGCGTGTCCGTGATGATGGTAGCCAGTACCTGCGCCGCCCCGGCTCTGGCAAGTTCGCGACACGCCCGGTGGAGGGATTCTTCATCGAGCGCGTCGCCGTTGAAGTCGACGCCCCCGTAACCGTTCACCTGAAGATCGAGGGGCCTCATCTCAGGGCTGCGTTCCGGGCGACAGGAGCGATGCGGCGGGCGCATCGAGATAGAGCGCACAATCCGGATGCTGCCGAAGGATCGATGCCGGACAGGCCGGACTGATCGCCCCCTCGACCACCCCGCGCACCGCCACCGCCTTCCGTTCGTCCGGGACCGTGCAGATGATGGCACGGCTCTTCATAATCTGCCGCACCGACATCGAGATCGCCCGCGAGGGCACGGAGTCGAAATCCGGAAACCATCCTTCCCCGAGTTGCTGGCGTCGACAGGCCTCGTCCAGTTCCACGAGGAGATAGGGTTCCTCCGTTTCGAAATCCGCTGGAGGATCATTGAACGCGAGGTGGCCGTTTTCCCCCACCCCGACAAAGGCGATGTCCACCGGCTGTCGGGCCACCAAATCCCCCACGCGCCGGCATTCGGCACCCGCGTCTCCCTCCCCGTCCAGGAAATGAAAGGCCTTCATTGGAACCGGAAGGCAGCGGACGAAGCGCTCCCAGAGGTATTTCCGGAAGGACGCTCCATGGTCGACCGGAAGTCCGACATACTCGTCGAGGTGAAATCCCGTGACGCGATTCCAGGCGATGCCTTCCTCGGCCACCAGCGCCGAAAGCATCTCGAACTGCGACGCCCCGGTCGCCACGATGAGGTAGGCCTCGCCCTTCTCCGCGATCGCCTGCCGGAGTCGCTCCGCTCCCTCGGCAGCCGCGCGTCGGCCCAACGCGAATTTGTCCGCTTCAATGGTGATTCTCATTTCTCTTCCGTACGCGCACCGGCGGGGTCTGAAAAGCGGAAAAACGCGTTCCGCCGCTTCCCCTCCCGCCGGGAAATGGCAATCCTCGGAGCCCAGGCTGGCGTGGTCCGACATACCGAACCCCTACTTTTGCTTGATACCAAGCTCCATTTTAGGCTTGCTCGAAGCCATCCCTCGCGGCAAGCACGAAGAACGCAATCGGGGTGGGCTCCCCCACCCCGCAGGCGATCCTTGAAGTTTCAAATCCATGGGATGCTTCCATAAATACTCGATTCTCCAGCATAAGAAACACCGCAACCCGCGTATTTTTAGCTTTACCTCGATAGTCAAGGCTTCTTAGATACGCAAACTACGGATTGATCAGAACGGCTCCACGACGTGCCAGCACCCGCTACCATCTTCGAACCCGGAAAGCCGCATTGCCCGGGCTGCCATGCGCCCTTGACGGCGCTCGTTGACACATGCCCGCATTGCGGGTTCACGGCGGCGGCCTGCCTTGCCCGCTTTCCCTTCGAGCCCCCTCCGTTGACCCGCTACATCGACCCCGAGCAAGCGGTCACCGCAAAGATGCGGAAAATGGCCGACCGGGCGATCAAGCGCCTTGAGCGTCGCTTCCCGCAGGTCACGGTTTATTCCTGCATTCTCAGCCTCGCCGATGGAGTGGACACCCGTGAGTTCGGGTATTGGCTTTTCAATCGCAGCGTCCCTCAGGGGGCTCTCGAGGAGCAAGACCGTCCCTACTCCCTGCTGCTCGTAATCGACCGGCGAGGCCGAAGCGCTTCTTTGACCGTCGGCTACGGACTGGATCCTTTCTTCGACGACTACATTCTTGAGAAGTCGATGGAAGCGGGCGCGGTCCTCATGGCGGACGGGGATTACGGCAAGGGCATCGCCCGCATTGTCGAGGATCTCATGGCGGTATTCTCCCGGATGCAGACGCGGGCGCGGCTGGCTTTCGAGAAATGGCAGCGCTACGGGCACTCCCGCAGCGAGCCACCCGCGTCGCAACCCGTCCCCGAGCTCCCCACCGCCGCCATTCCGGTCTCAAGGGTTTCGTCCGCGGTCGCCCCACCGAGAAACCATGCCCATGCCCCCTCGACTCCGTGACCCAGACCTCGTTCCCATCCCTGCCTAGGAAGAAGCCCCTGGCGAACCCACGGGGCCTACGGGCCTTGTTCGCCGTTTTTCTCCTTCCTTTCGCCTCCCAAGGCGAAATCGTCCTCATCGATCCCGATCACGCGGATCCTCCCGGAAAAATCTCCGCGCGCCTCCTGCCCGAGCAACCTTCGACCCGGGTTCTCGACACATCGAACGAACTATCGGTTCAGGCGAGGGCCGAACTCACGGTCGCGCTGGAAAAAGCGGCCGCGAAAGGGATCGAGATCCATACCGTGATCCTCGCCGGCGAGCCTGCGGTCGAGGCCCGGATACTCGGAAACGAACTCATCCGTCGCTGGACGCCGCCCGAAGCCGATATCGGTGTTCTGGTGCTTTCCCTGCCGGCCGTCAGTGACGAACCCACCATCTTCATCCGCAGTCATCTCTTTGCCGATGAGGACACCCGGATCTTCGCCACCCTGGGGCAAAACGCCCTCGATCAATCCTTCAATCAGCCCCGTGCCTATGGAGCCGCGCTCGAACTCGCGGTCAGTCTGCCCGAAACCCTTGAAAAACTTCAGCTCGCGAGCGGAAAAAAGGCGAATCTTCCCCCTGCGGAGGCCGCCCTCGCGGATTCGGCCACTACGCCCCGGACGGACACCCGACCCGAAATCGTGGTTTCGCGCTGGGATCTGTTCCTCGCGCGCGTCGATCCACGGATGATGACCCTGCTGCGCGATTGCGCCATCGGATTCGTAGGTCTTGTCCTCCTTGCCACGACCGTCATCGTTCTCCGCCTCCGCCGACCGCGTTTCTTTCCGCAGGTCGAATACCGCCGCCGCTTCAGCGCCCCGTACTCGGGCGGAAACAACGCGCGCGTCGAAACAACCCGCCCCGCCCCCCTCGTCCACGTGCCGCATGGCTAGCGAGGTTCCCATCGTGACCGAAGCGACCGTCTCGCGCGTCGTCGACAATCGGGCCTACCGTGTCGCGCTTCCGAACGGGAAAACCATCGTCGCGCACGTCCCGGCCAGGCTTGCGCCCACGGAGCCCCTCTTCGGCGTCGGCGACACGGTCACCCTTGAGATGACACCCTATGACTTTGACCACGCCCGTATCCGCGTCATACTAAAGGATTGACGCCCGAAACCGCAACCCTGCCAGCCTCATGTCCGCCGAAACCATTACCGCCTTCACTGCCCCCGCCCCGTCGGGGGACACCACGAACGATCCCGACGGCAAGCCCCGCCCCTTTCTCAAGGTCGCCGAGGCCGGATTCAACACGCTGAAGGAATTCGCCGCGAACCCGGAAGCCTTTCTCTCCGCCGAGGAGGGCCAGGGCATGAGCGAAAACGCCCGGGCGGCCTGGGCCGACGCCCGTGTCCGTCTCCGGGAATTTCACCGCGAGGCAGAGATCTACGTGCGGGCGAATCCCACGAAGGCCGTCCTCGGGGCCGTCGGCGTCGGATTCGTCCTCGGCGTCCTCCTGAAACGCTAAGCGCCGCTCCCGATGTCCGAGGAGCTACCCCATGATCGAACGGAAGCGCCCCAGGCGGGCGATTCCACGGAACCTCAGGGTGCCTTCCAGGCCTTGATCTCCCCCCTGCGCGACTTCGCCGGGCGCTCGCGGGGCCACGCGTCCGACTATTTCCGGGCGCGGATCGAGCTCCTCACCCTCGAAGCCGAGGAAGCGGCCGCCGCCGTCAAAGGACTCGCCACGAGCGGAGGACTCGGCGGTGTCCTTCTCATTCCCGGCTATACCCTCTGCATGATCGCCGCCCTCCAGGCCCTCGCCGGCAAGTGGGAGAGCAGCCGCTTCGGGCTCCTTGCCCTCGTGGCAGGAATCGTGCATCTTGTCCTCGGCGTCGCGATTCTCCTCCGCACCCGCTCCAAGGCGCGCGCAACCCGCTTCTTCGAGGAATCCCGCGAACAACTCAAGCGCGACCAGGAATGGCTCAACCAACTCAACCCGACTTCCCCTCCCCCGACCTCCGCGCCCGGAAATCCCGATTGATCGGAGAACTCGGGGCCGCACGCTCCCATCTCGCGCGCGACTGGCAGGACGTGGCCCACGCCGCCAATCTCCCGGCGCGCCTGAAAGCAGGCCTTCACGGCCACACCGGTGCCCTCGCGACGACCGCCGCCACCGCCGTCGGACTCTTCGCCGCCCGCGCCTTCCGTTCCTCGCGCAGCCGCAGGAATCGTCTCCCGCACCTCCATCCCCTCCTGCGCCTCGCCATCCTCGAGGGCGTGAATCTCTTCGCCAAGAAGGAATGGCAGCGCGCCACCGCGCGTCGGATCCTCGACCTCTTCGGCTGATCCTCCCCAGCCGTGCCGCGATGGCACGGACGAAAGCGCCCCCCGACATGGGATTGAAATGAACATCCCCGCGGATTGGAGGGTTCCATCGGGCCGCGCCTCGCGTAGGGTTGGTGAATGTCCCTTGCCCGCGATGTCCAACCCGAAATCCTTGATCACCTGCCGGTTGATGCTCCCGAAGCAGTCCGGAGTCGCCTCGACCTCCGACGGATCCATGCCCTGATGGGAAACGAACGCTGGGCGCTCCGGACTGTCTCCGCCGAGATCACATTCGGGGGCACCATCGTGGAGTTGGGCGCCGGCGAGGGCCACCTTTGCCGGGCCCTTCACAAGGTTGGCTTCCGCGCCACCGGTTGCGATCTCGTTCCCCGCCCCTCTGGATTACCGGAATCCATCAGGTGGAAGACCGGAGATATCAGGGACTCCCTGGCAACCGTAAGTGGCGACGCGGCAGTGGCGGTCCTGTTCCTCCATCACTTCGACGATGCCACGTTGCGTTCCCTCGGCCACACTCTCCAAAAAGGATTTCGAAAACTCGTTGTCTGCGAGCCCCACCGCCACCGAATGGCCCTCGGGCAGGGCGCGCTGCTGCTTCCCTTCGTAAACGGCGTGACGCGGCACGACATGATGGCCAGCATCCGGGCCGGCTTCCGTCCCGGCGAGCTTCCGGAACGACTCGGACTGACGGACAGCACCTGGGAATGGAAGGAAACGACAACCCTCCGGGGCGCGCTCAGGATGATCGCGCGACGCAAAACGAAATGACGGTTCGTCGCCTCAACCTCGTCGGCGGTGGCTTGGCCGGACTTGCGCTCGGCATTGCCCTGAGGCGTCGCGACGTCACGGTCACGCTTCACGAGGCGGGCCGTTACCCGCGCCATCGGGTCTGCGGGGAATTCATTCGCGGCGTCACCAGCGAAACGCTGGAGAATCTTGGCATCCGGGGATGCTTCGAAGGCGCGCGCCTCCATCGCGACACCCAATGGTTCGCCGCCTCGGGAAAGCGCGTGATGGCAGCGACCCTCCCTTCGCCCGCCACCGGCATTTCCCGCCACCTTCTGGACCAAAGGCTGGCGACGCTCTTCACCGATCTCGGCGGCACCCTTGTCCTCGATGCGCGGAAATCACCCGGGCGCGCCAATGGCCCGGGCTGGGTTTGGACCGCGGGGCGGCGCGCGGACAAGACGTCCCGCTGGCTCGGCCTGAAGATGCACTTCACGGATCTTCCACTGCGCGCCGGTCTGGAAATGCACCTCGGCCGCCGCGGTTACGTCGGCGTGACCGGTGTCGAGGACGGCCGTGCGAACGTGTGCGGACTTTTCCGGCTCCGCGAGACTTCCCGGGGACGCGGTTCGGTTTTGCTTCTCGAATATCTCCGGGCCTGCGGATTCCACGCCCTCGTGGAACGGCTCCAAGAGGCTGATGGCGACCCGGAGTCCTTTACCGGAATCACCGCCTTCCGGCTCGGGCGCCAGCACGGAAACGAAGGACTTTGCGTGCTTGGCGACGCGGAACGCATGATCCCTCCCTTCACCGGAAACGGGATGTCGATGGCCTTCGAGAGCGCCGAGTGCGCCC
>JAHEDC010000434.1 GCA_024641425.1 Verrucomicrobiales bacterium
TCTGGCCATTCAATGTTAAGGGAGGTTTAAAAGTCCGCTTGTGGCTTGTGTCATCCTCGTTTGCAAGAGCCCCGTCCAATCGAATGCACGGGCAGTGAATGACGAAATACTGCGTTTCTAAGTGCTCAGGATCCGAAGCCGATGGTCTTTTCGGGAACGACCACAGTATCTCCGTTGAGCAGGATCACATCTTCAGTCTCCCCGCTTTCAATGGCCGCGAGATCCGCGGGAATTTTCGAGTACCTACCATCCGCGGATTTGCGGAGGACATGCACTTTGCTCTTTTGGGCGAAGCGAATGCAATCTCCCGCCTGAAGAACCGCTTGGTAAACGGTTGGAGGACGCCCTCCGACGGGAGTGAGTTCATAGGGGCCCGGTCTTGAAACTTTGCCGGATACGAAGACCCTCACCACCGAAATATCGCCGCTAGTCCCCGGCTTCGGAAGACCGACGCCCTTTTCAAGGATGACCCTCGCATCCGTCAACTGACCGGCATCAAGAGCACGCTTGACAGCCCCTTCAGCCGCCTTGGGTGATAGATTCCCCACCATGACGCGCCCGACCCTGCGAAGGATGATACTGCCATCGGTTCTCACCAGATAGCGCCCGCTGAACTCATCGTTATCAAGGACGAAAAGCTCGACAGTATCGCCTGGACGCAGCTGATTGGAGTCATCCTGTTTCTCGGAGGGGACTGACCCGAAATCCATGGGATCTCCAATTCCAACCTGCGAGCCTTTCGAACGGGTGGAATCGCAACTTCCCAGTAATAGTGCAACGGGAATGAGAGCAAGAGCTATTGCTCCTCTATAACGAAACGAGAAAGGGGCTATAGTGATCCGTGATGGAGGCGGAATGGGTGCGGAAAAAGATGGGCGCATAGGTGATCACAAACCCTAAACCAGAATTACTTCTCAGAAAGTCTCGTGGAAGGTGAAATCCAAACTCCTGTTTCCTTAATCACGAATTCTTTCGTCTGGGGACTCTGATGGATGGTCAACAGGATGTGATCGTAGCTTGTCGAGAAGCGCTTAAAGTACACCCTTTCCGACTTCCCGTCCGTATTTTCCACCATTACACCTTTCGCCCCTGGGTCGGTCGGCATCACATTCGCGCCTGCTTGACGATGCTGAACCTTAAGCAGAAGCCTGACGTCTCCAGTGTAAGGTCCGCTGGGAGAAATGCCTTCCACGTAGACCGAGCGCGGAATGATTCCGGGAACATTCGCGGGGTACTTATCGTCATCGAAGTTCCACTCATAGACCCGACGCGCGGGATCACGTGAGTCGATGAGCAATTCAGATCGAGAGGCATCGCGCCAAACCTTGACATGTCCCATATTGGCAATTTCTTCGTCCTGCGAGTTGTAGAGTCCACTCTTGTCCGCCCGATTGATGCCATCGACCTGAAGGCTCACCACTGCCTGGCCCCTGAAATCAAGGCGATAAGGTGTAATCCGAAGGATGAGTTGGGAAAGTTCGCCCACGCCGACGACGAGACCGGGAGGGGTCTGTTGAAAGGCGCCGTTGTCCGCAGGATCGTCGTTGTCGATGACTCCATCATAATTGAAGTCACCGTCCAGATCCGTCTTGGCCAACTTCCTCGTGATATCCCGGTACTGGTTACGTCGCTGACCGAAGTATTTCGTGACATCGCCCGCAAGATCCCTGTCGGTCTCAAGTCCCTGATCGTCAGCGAATGTGAGGGAAGGATTGCCCACGCATAGGGCACCTAGGCAGGCTGCGATAGTGCTTCTAGTTTTGGTATTCATTTCTTTTTGGTCGGTTGATTCGGGAAGTGTCCTTCTCTATCGAAGAGGTAGTTCGGAGGAAATATTCGAAATCGGGGGAAGACAAAGGCGGGTGCTCGAAATCAAGGCGTTTAGAACAAGTGGGTGATCGTAAGCATGTAGAGGTTTTCGTCAAAGCCAAGGGAGTCATTCCTGTTGTAATCCTCGTACTGATAAAGTAGACGAGCATACAGATACGGGAGGAGTCGCTGATTGAGGCTCGCCCGATAGATCCATCGATCAATATCGATGTCCGGGCGTCCATCAAGACCGCTTGTCCATTGGTCGTAAGTAACGTCGAGGCGGAGAGACGTGTATTCGCACACGAAAGCCGTAAGTGAAACGCCGTTGAGCCAGCCCTCATGGGTTCGACCGTCATCATCAAGGCTTTCAGCGTCGGAATATTGCGTATAAGCGGTTCCGGAGAGACGTGAGCCGAACTGTTGGCGGATCGTATAGCGCCCATAGGTCGCCAACCAGTTTTGGGCATCGTACCAAATGCTGTGTGTGACGCCCCCGGAAAGTGAATGACTCGTGGATTCGCTCAACTGATGGGTTAAGGCAAGGTCGCCAAGGATTCGATCCCCATCGCTAACCGTTCCGCCGGTGTGAAGGTAGCCAGCGCGACCGGCGAATCGAAGGTTCTCCGTAATGGCGGCCGTTGCTCCAAGGTAGACCGTATGAAAAAGGGTGTCGTAGCTGTCTACGGCCGTGAGGCGGTATTCCAAATACGGGGCGATTCTCCAGTCCTGTCCGGAGTAGTCCAGTCTCGCATAAAATTGGTCCCAATTCCGATGTTCTTCGAAATCCAAGGTGTTCCAGTAGTCATTGTGCACGTAGCCAAGACTAATTCTGGCCAAGTCCGTCAGATCCTTATTCACTTCTACCCCGGCCCTGTTAATGAAGAAAATGGAGTCGGTGTCGAAATAGTCGGTGTCCTGAAAATCGTCGTAGCGACCAAACCGATAGCGCCCCGCAATCGCGATTTCGTCAACCTCGATCTCGTCGAAGATCTCCGACAGGCGATGAACTGCCCGGAATTCGTCAAAAATGGTGACTTCCCAGCCTCTGAAATACGTTTCGTAAGCGAGTCGCAAAAACGAACCGTTTCCATCGCCAAAGTAAAAGCCGAATTCATTCTCGTCAGGGAGATAATAGACCTGGCCGCTACCGCTCAAATACAGATTTTCGGTGATCTGAACCAAGCCTCGGAAATTCAGTTGAACCGCGCTCAACCATCCATCCGTTTCCGCAGCTGGCCCGTAGCCGGTGTAATCCGAGTAGAGGATGGTGCCCGAGAGACTCACAAGATCCATATACAGCGGGCCCATCTTGAAGGTCGCCAAATCCGGATTAAAATCCCTCGTCAGCGGAAATCCTGGGTCAACGAAAGCAGAAAAGTTCGAGTTCGAGGGCTCATCGGAGCCTTCGAAGAGAGCAAGTTCTCTGGGGGCGAAGAATCCGAGTCCCGTATCCAGCGGGTCGAAGAACCCGTCATACCGATCATAAAAGGTCTCTTCCGGCTGATCCTGATGCCAAATTCCCGATGCAGTAAGACTTCCCGCGTCGGGCCCGAGCCCGTTGATGCCCCCGATACCCCGATGATACATGTCCCTGGACTCCCCCCCTAGAAGCTCGACTTCCTCCCCGGTCGGGTAGAAGCCATAAGGAGGATCTTCCCGGAGCGAAGCCGGCTCTTCCACGAAGTACGGATCACTCCCACTCTCGGCCGCGGCTTCCTCCAAAGATTCCACCTCCGCGACATCCCCATCCGCATAGGCCCCACTTTCCTCCTCTGAAAAGAGCGCCTCCTGTCCGCTCACGCGGGAAGAGAATCCGACAATGCTCGCTAGGGAGAGCACGACGGCGACAATCCTTAGATTACCTTCGTGTAGTTTTAGCATTAGAAAAAATAATGATACGGCATTCGTTCCGGAGAAATAAGCGGAAGGGAATCGCAAGGAAGAAGTTCAATCGCAGCGATTCAAGCATTCCGTGAGCGGTTTTCCTTCTTCCCGCGGGGAAGCCACGATTCAAGCATGTAATAGTCCACCCTACTCAAACAGAAGCAGCAATAGGCGAAAAGTCCCCCGAAGGGAATGAGTAGAATCCCAAGCGCCCACCCTACCTTGACCTTTGGAGGAACCGCCTGCGAATGGAGGCTCATGAAGCCGAAACCCACAAGCGCGATCCAAAGCAACGCCACGGCATACCAGACTTCCGGTATGTAGTTCTGAGCGTCGAGAGTGATCCACCTAGAAAAGACTTGTCTCATTAAAATATTTTAAAAACTTTACGGCATTAATCCGCCGATTTCCACCGTTATATCTTCATTTTCCCTGCCATTCAATCCTTATTTTCAGTATGTTGCGGTATTCGGAAATATTGTTGCCCATTGATAGTCAATAACTCCGAAACGATATTTACAGTTGTTTTCGTCAATATGGAACCGTTTTTACGGGCCCGCTTTTTTTATGGTTACTCTTATAATTATAGCCACTAAAGGGGGTTGCGGCATCCCCACTGGTTCGATCATTGGGCGTTTCGAATTCAGTCCGAAATCGAGGATGCGGGCTTGCATCACTTGGTTTTGCACCCTATTTGCGGATGGAAATGGGGTAGAAATGGCTATCATATGCCCTTCGGATTCCGCCATCTTCCCAAGAGCCCCCCTCGAATTGAACCCTGCGAATGATCCATTTCCCGTATGAAGGAAGAGAAACCCGGGATAGTAGACAGGCAACTTGCTCGATTGGGCGATGTTCTGAGCGACCCCGAGAGACGGAAAGCAGCCTGCCGGCGCATCCCACGGATTCTTGGCAGGGCGCTCGCACTTCTCTTCTTCGGCTATGTCCTCTTCCTCGGCGTGTTCTTGCCTCTGGTCGATCGGATCGGTGAGAGGAATCTCACCACAGCCTTCGCACTCTATCTTCCGGCTCAGATCTGGCTTCTCCCGCCTTTCTTTCTTCTGGTTCCATCGCTGATCTTCAACCGTAAACTCGCGGTCTGCATTGTCCTCGCGTGCCTTTTCTTCGTGTGGGGCTACATGGACTGGGAACCCGGACCGAAGAAACAAGACTCCAGAAAGGCGGAATTGACCCTCCTCACGTTCAATCGGGGGCAGCAAGGAGGCAGCCTCCAGCCTTTCAAGAATGAACTGAAGCCCGACGTCATCGCCATGCAAGAGGCTACAAAGAGAGGGGCGCGGTACTTGGAGAGTTCCGAATACCTTGAGTTTTCCCATGCGAATGATATCGGGGAGTTCATGCTCCTCAGCCGTTTTCCCATCACGGACTCGGGCTTGCTAACTTTTCAGTCAGGGGGAGCCCGATACTCGCCGGCCGCATGGTTTGTCCTCGATTTCGATGGAGTTTCGGTGGTGGTGTTTAACGTTCACCTGCCCACGCCCCGTGAATCCTTGAAAGCCTTCCGGCGCGGGGCCTTCCTCTGGGGCGTGCTTGGAATTCCGGGAACCGCTCTGGCGTCCAAGAGGGAGTTCTACCAGGAGTTCTGGGATGTTCAGATGGATCTCGCGAGACAGTTGGACGAGCATATGAGAACCGAGCATCGTCCCTATCTCATCGCCGGAGATTTGAACGCTCCGGCGCGAGGGGTGAACTATCGGCGATTCGCGAAGGGACGGGAAGACGCCCACGAGGTTTCGGGCAGCGGTTTCGGCTACACATTCCCCGGGACGACCCGCAATCCGCTTTCGCTCTTCGGCCCGTGGCTTCGGATCGACCACCTCTTCGCCGGGCCGGGATGGAAAAGTCGTGAATGCGTGACCGAGAAGCGCCGCCAAAGCCAACACCTCGCAGTTGCGGCGCGGTTCGAACTCAACGCCCCTTAGGCTCCCGACCGGAGGAGGGCTTGCGGGGAGCATTTGAGGACGATCCCGAG
>JAHEDC010000043.1 GCA_024641425.1 Verrucomicrobiales bacterium
GGGCTTGGCAAGAAGGAAGATCGTTGACCGCCGGGCCGGGCGAGGTTCGCCGGGATCGGGAAAAGCCAAAAGGTCGGCGTCCGGCCGTCTCAGGGCCATGGCGCCGGGAGTCGGGCCCGAAGGAAAGGGGCGGGAATCAAACGAGGAGGCAAAAAACATGTGGCGAGGACGAGCAATAAGTGGTTGAGGACGTTTGGAGCGGGACGATTCCGCGTCCGGTCTCACCGGATTCTCATCTTCCCGTCCGTCATTGCCAGCAGTGATAACCGATCAAACCGTCGACATCCCCGAAGCCACCCCTGATGCCGGTGTTCACCGCCGCTCCCAGATGGGGCGAATCCTTACGGGCACGAAAGACATCGCCGGGAGGCATCGCTTCGGAGTCCTCGCCGTGCTCGGCGGATTCTATCTCCTGGTCGCGTTTCTCCTTCGTCTCGGGCTTTCGATTCTCTCGTGGCGGGACCTGGACAACGGCTGGTCGTTGCCGCTCGCCTTCGTGTCGGGGTTCTACTTCGACCTTTGTTCCCTGGCCTGGGTTTTGGTGCCGCCGGCGCTTTACCTGCTCGTTGTTCCGCAACGGATTTTCGCGGCCCGCTGGCACCAGTGGCTCTCCCGTCTGTTCGTTTTCGTCTTCCTCTTCCTCATCCTCTTCAGTGCCGTTTCGGAGTGGTTCTTCTGGCTTGAGTTCGGGGTGCGCTACAACTTCATCGCCGTCGATTACCTCATCTATACGACAGAGGTCGTGCAGAACATCAACGAGTCCTACCCGATGCCGCTGATTCTTTCGGTGCTTGCACTGGTGACCGCGGGGGCCTTCTACCTTTTCGTCCGCATGGGCTGGATGCGGGCGTGGCTTGCGACACGCACCGGGATCGTTTCCCGGATGAGGACGTTCGGACTGTTCGCGCTCGCTCCGGCCTTCGTCTGGTTCGCCGGAAAGCAATCGCTGCTTGATGGTGTGGAGAACGCCTACAACCAGGAGCTCGGGAAGGACGGACTCCTGTCGTTCTTCGATGCCTATCAGGCGAGTGAATTGGATTTCGAACGATTCTATCCCACGATGGAACCTGACAAGGCGATGGCCGTGGTGCGCGGGCAAGTGTTGGAACCCGGTTCCGCATTCCTGTCCAACGAACCGGAACATCTCGAGCGGATCATTTCCGGAACAGGGGAAGAGCGCCGTCTGAATGTGATCTTCATTACGGTGGAGAGTCTGAGCGGCAGGTTTCTCGGCGCCTGGGGCGAAGGCTTGGGTCTGACGCCGAATCTGGACCGTCTGGCGGGAGAAGGCTTGTTCTTCCGCAGGCTTTTCGCGACGGGCAACCGCACGATCCGGGGGATGGAGGCGCTGATGCTTTCGGTGCCCCCGACGCCGGGCTGCTCGATCCTTAAGCGTCCGGCGAACAAGGGGCTCTTCACGATGGCGACGCCCTTCCAGAACCGGGGATACGACACGGCCTTCCTCTACGGAGGGCATGGGATGTTCGACAACATGAACGATTTTTTCGGAGGCAATGGAATGCGCATTGTCGATCGTGGAACGGCATCGGGCGACGAGGTGACCTTTGAAACCGCCTGGGGTGCATGCGACGAGGATCTCCTCCGCTGGTCGGGGCGCGAGGCCGATGCCATGCATGCGGCGGGCAAGCCCTTCTACCAGTTCGTAATGACGACCTCGAACCACAGGCCTTACACGTATCCCGATGGAAAGGTATCCATTCTCTCGGGCACAAACCGGGAGGGCGCGGTGCAATACACTGACTATGCGATCGGGAAATTCATTGACGAGTCGCGCGCGCGTCCGTGGTTTGATGATACGATTTTTGTCATCGTGGCCGATCATTGTGCCTCGAGCGCCGGGAAAGTCTCGCTCCCGGTCAAGAACTACGAGATTCCGTGTATTATCTACTCGCCCAAATGGGTGAAGCCGAGCCAGGTGGAGGTCCTGTGCAGCCAGATTGACGTCGCGCCGACCTTGCTAGGTCTGCTTGACTGGAGCTATCCGACGAAATTCTTTGGACGGGATATCCTGCGTTCCGAGAATCTCGAGGGACGGGCCTTTCTCGCCACCTATCAGATGCTCGGGTATCTGAGCGGGGATGAGGTGACGGTGCTTGCTCCGGGGCGGAAAGTGGAACAATTTCGACTGTCACGCACGGGGAACTCACAGAAGCCGGTGGAGGTGGATTCCGGCATGAGGGAAATGGCGATTGCCTTTTACCAAAGCGCGAGCCATCTCTTCGGCGCCGGACGACTCACGAACGATCTCCATGACACAAGACCAACCCCTCCCCCCGCCCGGGCTATGGGGCAACCGTAAGCGGCTTGCTTTCGCACTTTGGATCGCAGGCCTTGCCGGACTCCTCGCGGGAGCGCTGGCTTTATTCGAATTCACTTGTCTTGACCTCTGGGTGCAGGACAGGTGTTATGACTTCGAGACCGCCCGCTGGCTGATTCCGGAGGATTGGTTCTGGCCCCGCGTCCTTTTCTACCAGATTCCGAAGGTGCTCTTCGGGCTTTTGGCTATGGCCCTGATCGCGATCCTCGCGATTCCGAAGTTTCGCCATCGATTCGGCGGGCGTCCCACACTCGTGTTGTTGCTGGCGATGATCAGTGTTCCCTCGCTCGTCGGCGTCCTGAAGAAGAAGACCGATGTCTACTTCCCCTCGCAAATCCAACGCTATGGAGGGCGCGAGCCTTATGTGAAGCTATTCGAAGCCTACCCGCCACGAGATCCCCGAAGAAAACCCCGCCGGCCAGGGCACGGATTCCCCGCCGGCCACGCGAGCGGGGGCTTCGCGCTTATGGCGCTGGCGGCCTTCGGGAAATCCCCTTGGCAGAGAAGGCGTGGCGTGGCGATCGGCATGGCCGTGGGTTGGATGATCGGTATTTACCAGACGCTGAACGGCGCGCATTACCTCAGTCATACCATCGTGACCAACCTGCTCGGTGGAATGCTTGTCGTATTCTGGATCGGGGTTCTCGACCCGTGGCGGTCGCAGAAGGGGAAAGCCGATTGCGCGGAACGTGGCAGGGATCTAGACTAAGAACCTTGCCCTATGCGTGTCTTATACATCGAGGACTATCCGGTTTTGCGGGAGTCCGTTTCCGACTGCCTTCGCGAGGAATCCTTCGCCGTGGACACGGTGGCCGACGGAAAGGAAGGCCTGTGGATGGCGCGGGAGAATCCCTATGACGTCATCGTTCTCGACCTGACGTTGCCGGGAATGGATGGACTGGAGGTGTTGCGGCGTCTGCGAGAAGCGGGGAACGAGACACCCATCCTCGTCACATCGGCCCGAGACGCTATCGGTCAGCGGGTGGAAGGCCTTGGGCTGGGGGCTGACGATTATCTGGTGAAGCCCTTTGCCCTGGAGGAACTCGTGGCGCGGGTGCGGACCCTGGTAAGGCGTGGCTACGGGACAAGCCAGCCGGTTACGCGGATCGGAGACTTGGAGCTGGATGCGAGTCGGAAGGAGGTGCGTCGCGGCGGCGAGTTGATTCCCCTCACAGTGAGGGAGTACGCCCTCCTCGAGTATCTGGCCATTAGGAAAGGCCAGGTCGTTTCGCGCACCGATATCTGGGAGCACGTTTACGAATATTACTCTTCGGCCACGAGCAATGTGGTTGACGTCTACGTGGGATATCTTCGGCAGAAACTGAACACTGGCGGACGGGCGAACCTGATCCAGACCCGGCGGGGTTTCGGGTATGTCCTGGAGGAAGCCCCGTAGATGGGAGGGCGTTCCATCCGGAAGTCGTTGCTTCTCGGGGTCACGGTGGCAGTGGGACTCGTGATGGTGGTGGGTGGCGTTCTTGTTTATCTGGTCATGAAGCGGGCCTCGTTCGAGCAGTTCGATCACGCGCTTGTGGAACACGCCGAACTTGTGCAGGCCAGCATGGTTTGGGATCAGGGGAGAGTGAAGTTCGAGGGTGCGGCCTACACGGTGCTTGAGGGGAACGAGGAATTCGATCTTTTTCAGGCTTGGCTCGGGAACGGGGGGGGCGAACTCGCGAAATCGCCGGTTTTGGGGGATCAGACGCTCGAGCGTCCGCAAGCAAAGGCGGAGAAGCCAACTTTCGTCGAGATCAAGGCACCGTGGGGCGCCCCGATGCGTGCGGTCGAGATGACTTTCATTCCGGCTACGGAGCATCCCGAAGACGGCGCGGTGCCGGATGACGTGCGGATCGAATTGATCGTCGCCCATGATCTCGGCGAGCTGACGGAATCGCTTGAGAGGCTCCGCTATGCACTCGCAGCAGTGGGAGCGGGCATCTTCATTGCGCTTCTTCTTGCGATTTCCCACATTATTGGCCGGGCCCTGCGTCCCCTTGCGGCGCTGACGGAGGAGCTGCGGCAGCGAGATGAGGGTCGCCTCGACGCGCCGCTTGAGGAAGTGGAGGGCGTTCCCGGCGAATTGCGACCGCTTGTCACAACGTTCAATATCCTGTTGGGGCGCATCCGGCATTCCTTCGAGCGGGAGCGACAGTTCACCTCGAGTGCGGCCCATGAATTGCGCACCCCCCTCGCCGGGTTGATCTCGCGCCTTGAGCATGCGACCCGTCGATCCCGCGCGGCCGATGATTATCGCGATGCGATCGAGCGGGGGCTAGGGACAGCGCGGGAATTGCATGGACTCGTAGAACGATTGCTCTCACTCGCGCGGCTTGGCAATGCATCGGTTACGACGGAAATCTGCGAGGTTCCAGTGAACCTGCTTGTTGATGGCGCGTTGGAAGTGTTCGCGCAGGACGCGGCCCGGAAACAGTTGCGGGTCGTCCGTGAGATTCCCGACAATGCGTTGATGCGCACGGATCCTGCGCTAATGCAGATTGTCCTCAATAACCTCGTCGAAAACGCGGTGAACTACGCCAACGAGAGGGGAGGGATTGGCATTGCCTTCGTCAATGGGTCTTCGGAAGACACGTGGAGGATCTCCAATACCGGGAGCGAGGTCAGTGCGGCGCAGGTCGAGGAGGTGTTCGAGCCTTTCTGGCGCCATGATCAGGGACGGACTGAGGCCGCGGTGCATGCGGGACTTGGGCTCGCGATTACGAAGAAAATCGTGGAACTGCTGGGCGGGCGTATCCAGGTGACTTCCGAAAGAGGGGGGGACTTTGTGGTAACGGCGCGATTCGCGAAATTGGAATGATTGTTCCCGTTCTCACGGAACTCTCATTTAGCCGGGGCCAAAGTGTCTCTGAGCTAAGAGGGCTCACGCCCGCTGCGAGTCGTTCTTCCCCTGCTTTCCTCCCCGGGGAATGCGCCTGCGATGTTTCTTAGAGGGTTCCATCAAAGGTGTTTGAGCGATTCGCAGTGGGTCCTCTTCTTTTTTTGCTTGCATGCGCCCTCCTTGACTACGAAAGCCCCTGTCTTCTCCGTGAAAATCCTCTCTCCTCTCTGCCGCGCCGTTGAAACTCTCCACGGTGGCCTCGTCCTCCTCGTTCTTCTCATTCCCGGTGATGCTTTCGCCGATGTGGTGATCAACGAGATTATGTTTCATCCGGCCCATGCCGTCGAGACGGTGGAGCCCGTCGGAGAGGAGTTCATCGAATTGCGAAACACAGATGCGGCGAACGCCGCAAGCTTGGGTGGCTGGAGTTTTTCAAGCGGGGTGCAGTTTACCTTTTCGGTGGTGTCAATTCCGCCGGGCGGCTATCTCGTGGTAGCGGCGGATCCGGTGTCCTTCGCGTCGAAGCATCCCGGAGTGACAGCGACTGTCTTGGGGCCGTGGACGGGACGCCTGAGCAACGCCGGGGAAAAAGTGCGCCTTGTCGACAGCGGTGGCTCCCAGATCGATGAGGTCGTCTACACCGATGACGGTGACTGGGCGCTACGGCGGCGCGGGCCGCTCGACAACGGGCATCGCGGCTGGGTCTATACGACGGCAGCGGATGGGGAAGGCAGTTCCCTGGAACTGGTCAATCCGGCGCTATCCAACAAGCAAGGCCAGAATTGGGCCGCAAGCGCTGTCACTGATGGAACGCCGGGCGCGGCGAATTCGGTGGCCGCACCGGACATTGCGCCCATGATCCTCAACGTAAAACATTCCCCGGCGCTTCCGACTTCTTCGGACCTCGTAAGGATCCGCGCAGATCTGGTCGACGAATCGACCAATAACCTCTCGGCGGCGGTGCATTATCGCGTTTCGACGCTCAGTCCCGGCGCCTTTGTGGCGCTGCCAATGTTTGACGATGGTCTTCACGCCGACGGCGCCGCGGGAGACAAGACCTTCGGCGCCTTCCTTCCGGCCCATGCGAACGGGACGATTCTCGAATTCTATGTCAGCGCAAGCGATGGGGTGCGCACGCGCACCTGGCCCGGGGCGACGGACGCGGGCGGCACACAGGGTGCGAACGCGCTTTATCTGGTCGAGGACAATCCGGTGCTGAGTTCGACTGCGACCTATCGGCTGGTGCTATCCGCCTCCGAAGACGACGAGTTCGCCTTTTCAAACTTCAATTCGGATAGCAACGCGCAGATGAACGCGACCTTTATCGCGACGCGTGGCAGCGACAACGATATCCGCTATGGTCTTGGGGTGCGCCGGCGGGGCAATGGAAGCCGCAACGACAATCCCCGCACCCTGCGGGCAAAGATCCCCGCCGACCGGGACTGGGACGGAAACACGGGGATGAACCTGAACGCGAAGTACACCTATATGCAGGTCTTTGGACAGCGGATCTTCGCGGCTGCCTGCATGGCCTCGGAGCAGGGACGCCAGGTGAAGCTCGTCATGAACGGGATCGATCAGGGAGATCCCGGCGCGCTCGGTTACGGTTTCTATTCCCATATGGAACCGCAGGACAGCGAGTCCATCGCGAGACAATTTCCCGATGACAGTTCCGGCAATCTCTATCGCAAGCGCCGACCTAGCACGGACCTTGCCTACCGCGGCGGCGACGTCTCCGCTTATCTCGCCGATGGCTGGTCGAAGGATACAAACGTGTCGCAGTGGGACTGGACGGATCTCGACGGCATGCTCGACGCGATCAATGACACGGGAAGCCCCGATTATCTTTCGAACCTTTCGGCACGAATCGATGTCGACCAGTGGCTTCGTTATTTCGCAATCATGGCCCTGCTGAACAACGGGGAGACAAACATCAGCAATGGCACGGATGACGACTATTACACTTATCGGGGAGTGATCGATCCGCGTTTCAAGCTTCTTCCGCACGACTGCGATACCATCCTGGGCGTTGGAGATGGCGACGCCATCACCGATCCCCAGCACACGATCTACGATATGTTCGAGTCGGGTAGCACGATTCCCTCCCTTGAGAATTTCGTGAAGCACCCGAACGTGCTTCCTCGCTACCACGCGCAGCTCCGAGACCTGATCGACACCGTCTTCGCGAAACCCGATTTCGACGCTCTGGTGGACGAGATGCTGGGTCGCGTTCCGCCGGGCATTCGCGCTTCGGTGAAATCCCTCATGGACCAGCGCCGAGCGTACGTGCGGTCGATCGTCGATCCGCCCCTCACCGTGCAGTCGGGACTTCCGGTCGTCGGGGGCTTTCCCCAGGCGACGGTGCCGAACGTGAGTTTGGATGGAACGGTCAATATCATCGATGCCGCCATCGTGCGGGTGAATGGGGCCCAGGCGGTGCTTGATCCGTTGACGGCGACCTGGGCGCTTGGCTCGGCGCAGTCGCAAACGATCGTCCCGAGGGGAAGCGTCTGGAAATACCTGGACGACGGAACGAACCAGGGAACCGCGTGGCGGGCGGGCGGGTTTGGCGATAGCGCTTGGGCGAGCGGGCCGGCGAAGCTTGGCTATGGCGAGGGAGACGAGGCGACCGTGATCGGATTCGGGGGGAACACGAACAACCGCCATGTGACGAGTTACTTCCGGACCCAGTTCACGGTGGTGAATCCCGCGCTCTTCACCGGACTGCAGTTACTCCTGAAACGAGACGATGGCGCGGCCGTGTATCTCAATGGAACCGAGATTGTCCGTGACAACCTTCCGGCCGCAGCCGGTTACACCGATTTGGCCACGAATACCGTGGGCGGGTCGGACGAGACGACTTTCTTCTCCTTTTCCGTCGATCCGGGCATGCTGGCTGCGGGAACCAACACCCTGGCGGTGGAAGTCCATCAGGTTGCCGTTGATAGCAGCGACGTCAGTTTCGATCTGGAACTCAACGGGCTCCTTGCCAGTTCCGGAACGACACTCGTGCCTGGGATCAATCGCGTCATCGTCCAGGCCTTCGATGGGCTGGGAAACGAGAACGAACGCCAGAGCATCGATGTCTGGTACGACGACGGGAACACGCAGTCGATTTCGGGAACGTTCGCTACATCAACGCTGACGGCAGCAGGTGGGCCTTACGTGGTGACGGCGGACGCGATGGTTCCGGTAGGAGCCACCCTGATGATCGAGCCCGGGACGAATCTCTATTTCGCGGCCGGCACGCGACTGACCGTGCTAGGAAAGCTCCTTGCGGAAGGCACTTTGTACCGGCAGCTACGTTTCACTCGCCTACCGGGGAGCACGGACACCTGGGCCGGAGTCTATTTCAGCAATACCCTGGAGGACAACGTGCTCTCCTATGCCGTTCAGGATTACTCCAGTTCGGCCAGTCATTCGACCGAGGTGACGGATTCCCGCCTCGTCCTCGATCATGTCACGTGGGAAGGGACTACCGAAACGGTCATCGAGGTGGATCATCCCGAACTCAAGGTTCTAGGCTGTCATTTTCCGCCGACAAGCGGGCAGGAAGTGATCCACGGGGCGAACCTCAGCGGCGCGGATTACTTTATCCTTGATGGGTGCTACTTCAATTCGTCGTCGGGGTATAATGATATCATTGATTTCACTGGTGGGCGCAGGCCTGGGCCGATCATTCAGGTGCGGAACAATATCTTCAATGGGGGCACCGACGATTGTCTCGACCTCGACGGCATCGACGCCCACATCGAGGGAAATATCTTCCGGAACATTCATACTGACGATCCATTGCGTCCCAGCACCTCGAACGGCATTGCAACGGATGCTGACGCTCACCTCACGGTCGTGCGGAATATCTTCGACAATGTCGACCATGCGCTGCTGCTCAAGAACGACGCCGACGCGATTTTCGAGAACAACGTTGTCATCGGAGCGACGTTGGGCGCGGTCAACTTCAATGAGCCGCTACGCACCGTCGACGCCGGGAGTCATGTCGTGGCGCGGGGGAATATCTTCATGAACAACGCGGTGACGTTCCGCCATCCGACCCATCTCGACGGGAGCGGCAACCCTCCGGTCATCACCGCGAACAACAATATCATGCCTTCCGCCGAGCACGGTTATGGCACTGGTAACATCGACCTCGATCCCGCCTTTGCCGATGCGGCCGGCGGGGACTTTTCCCTTCTTCCCGGTTCGCCCGCAAGGGGAACGGGCATTAATGGCGCTAACCTGGGGGCAGGAATTTCCGCTGGCGCTCTTCTTTCCGGCGCGCCTCCGGCGATCACGCACGCGAACAGCGCGACGCTGACCGTGTACGTGCCCGGTATTTCGGGAATCGATAATGGTTCCTTCACAAGCGAATACCGGTGGCGTGTGAATGGTGGGGCCTGGAGTGCGCCGACGGATGCCGGGCTTCCCATCTCCCTCACCGACCTAGTCGATGGTGGTTACACGGTCGAGGTCGTGGCCAAGGATTCCGCCGGTGTCTGGCAGGAATTCGCCGACGCAAGCGCGGTCAGCTGGACGGTGAATGCCGCCCACGCGCGCTTGCGTATCAATGAAGTGCTGGCCGACAACGTGAGTGCCTTTGATAACGCGAGTTCCCATCCTGATGTGATCGAGCTCTACAACGACAGTGCGACGGTGCTCGATATTGGTGGCATGGCGTTGACCGATGACCCGGCTGTGCCGCAGAAGTTTGTCTTTCCGATCGCGACGATCATTCCGGCCGGCGGCTATCTGCTTGTCCTCGCGGATTCGGAGTTCGCCCTCGCGGGAATCCACACCGGCTTCGCCCTCGATGCGGGAGGGGAAACGCTTTCGCTTTACGCCCTTGATGGCACTACGCTCCTGGATTCGGTTTCCTTTGGAACGCAGATTCCGGACTGCTCGATCGGTCGAACGGGGCCGACGGCGGAGTGGGAGTTGAATGCGCCGACCTTGGGGGCAGCGAATGTTCGCAAGGGAACCGGCGATCCACGCCGTCTTTCGATCAATGAATGGTTGGCTTCGAATTCGGTTCTCTATTGCGATGATTTCATCGAGCTCTTTAATCAGGGCCTCGATCCGGTCGCTCTGGGCGGGCACTATCTCACGGATGATCCGGGAGTGGACAAGACGCGTTACCGGATTCCCGAACTGAGTTACATCGCCGCCGGTGGCTTCCGTGTCTTCTGGGCCGATGCGACTCCATTACTCGGTGCCAATCATCTTAATTTTCAGCTCAACGGCAACGTGGAATGGATTGGTCTCTACAGCCCGGACGTCGACGCAATTGATCTGGTTCCCTTCGACTCGCAAATCGCCGACGTGTCGCAGGGACGCCTTCCGGACGGTGCATTGACGATCTCGACCTTTGCCTTGCCGACGGCCGGAATTACCAACGCGCAGATCGCCGGGGGAGGTTCGGTGACGACCCCTCTGATCGGGATCACGGATGTGTGGGCCTACGACCAGACAAGTGCCTATCCGAATGCGGCATGGCGGGGGCCCGAATTCAACGACGCCGCATGGCCGACGGGCGGCGGCCTGCTTTATGTCGAGGGTTCGACGCTGCCGGCGCCGAAGACGACCCTCCTTTCGTTGGGGAGGACCACTTACTACTTCCGTAAGAGTTTCACTTTTACCGGAAATCCCGCGCAGACATCGCTGAGTCTTCAGAAGGTGGTCGACGACGGAGTGATCCTCTACCTTAATGGACAGGAACTCCACCGCATCAGGGTGACCGGGACGCCGTCCTATGGGACGTTTGCGGATTCTCCAAGTGTGGATAATGCCGTCTACGAAGGGCCGTTCACCGTGCCGTCGACGGCGCTGGTGAATGGAGTCAACGTGATCGCCGCGGAGGTGCATCAACAGAGTGCCGGTAGTTCCGACGTTGTCTTTGGGGTCGCGCTCGACGCGGTCGTGACAACGCCCCCCGTGGCGAATCCCGCCTATGAGAAGGCCCGGAAACTGATCACGGGGCTTAGGGTGACGGAGATCATGTACAATCCGACGCGCGGGAGTAACTACGAGTTCATCGAGTTGCAGAACGTGGGCAGCGACACTCTCGACCTCACCGGCGTAAGGTTCACCACCGGCATTCAGTTCGAATTTCCCTCCATGTCGCTGGCTCCGGGGGGCTTCGTGCTTGTAGTAAGTTCCGCCGCCTTCCTTGATGAACTTGTTTTGGCGGGGCACACGGTGGCGGGTGTTTATACCGGAAAGCTCGATAACGCGGGCGAGGAAGTCGTGCTCCAGCTTCCGCTTCCCTACGATGCCAATATCCAGAAATTCACTTATGACGACAAGTGGTATCCTCTCTCGGACGGAAGCGGCTACTCGCTGGAAATCCGCGATTCCTCCGCGCCCGTCGCCGACTGGGACAAGACCTCGGCGTGGCGTATCGGGGCCTTGCAGGGCTCTCCGGGGAGCAATCTCTCGCTCTTCGCCGGAGTGGCGCAGATCGCGACCCTTCCAGCGGGAATGGTGAACCTCGATGCTTCCGCCATCGGCAATTGGTCGCCGACTGCGTTGTGGACGCAAGTCAGCGGACCGGCAACCGTCGATTTCGGGAATGCCTCGGCCATCGACACGCCCGCGAGTTTCCCCCTGCCCGGCACCTATGGCCTCCGGATCACCGGAACCGAAGCGGCGTTCAGTCTCCAGAGTGAGGTTGTGATCACGATCAACGACACGTATGCGGCGTGGGCGGCCCGGAATAATGTTACAGGTGGACCGCTGGACGACGACGATGGGGACGAGGTGGATAACTTCACCGAGTATGGCTTCGACCTGAATCCGCATCTCTCCGATGGGGATCGGCTTCCCGATCTCTCGATCCTCGGTCCGGAGTTGGTGCTCGAATACCTGGCCTATCTGCGCAAGACGGATGTCGAGTTGGTTGTCGAGAGTTCCGGGAACCTCGTGGATTGGAGCGACGAGTTCTCAGTATTCGTGAGCGGGCTTCCGGACGAGGAGACTCTTCGCTACACCATTGGACTGGCGGCATCGAATCGCCGCTTCGTGCGGGTGTCGATCCGTCCCCGATTGTAGTTGAAGTGCCCTTGGGTCCGACTCAGTGGGGATAATCGGCTTCTCCCGGGGGATCGAGATGCGACACTTTTTCCGCTACCTTGGTCTGAAACTTCTCCCTGAGTTCGTGGATGCGGTTCCAAAGCGTGGGCACGAGATGGGCCGTGAATCCATGGTTGTCGAGCCAAACGGAGAGGGTCGCGATATCGTTTTCGTCGCCCAGTAACTCAGGGATCTCCAGCCATTTCGGTTCGAGGACGATAACATTATCGGGAAGATAACCGATAGCTCCAAGATACGCCTTGAGGGTTTTTCTGGCTTCGTGGAAGTCCTCTTCCCTTCGGCGCTGAAGTTTGCCGCAATGTTTGGCGACTCTCCGTTCCAATTTGTGCAATCCCCGCCTGACTCGTTCCCCAAGATCCTCGCGAGGCAGTTTCTCAAGGTGGCTTCGGGCGGCCGTAACCCGGTCTAGACACCAGTCGAGCGCCTCAGAGGGGAGCTTGCGCGCGGCCGAGTGGGTGTGCTGGACGAGAAGGGCCCTGATCGCGGGCGCTGCGCCGATATTCTCCTTCCACGCGAGCCCATCCCAGGTGGCAAGCCGCGAAACCGCGTCGCGGGGGGCCGCCAAAAGGCGCCCGATCGCCTGAATCTCCTTCGCGGAACTGCTTCCGAGACCGAAGAGGATGAAACCGCCGCGTAGGGATTTTCCGAGTTTGCGGATGCCATGGACTTGCTCCGCGACGCGTCCCTTCGAGTCCGGCAGTTCGCGGAGCATTTGCTCCATCGCTCCGCAGCCAGTGATCACTCTTTCACGGGCATGAATCGCGTGGGTGTTCATTCACGGGGGGGATCCGACTTGCGGAAGCGAAGGAAATAGTTCTCCTTAAAGAGCTTGAGTTCCTCGTCGAAGGCGAAGCCTGCGGCTTCGATTTCGCTTCGAAAGATCTCCTTGCCCGCGCGGACGTGGCCCATGATCCACTCCGAACTGACGCCCTCGATCCTCTCGAAATCGACCACGACAACGCGACCATCCGGTTTGAGGGCGCGATGGATGGACGCCATCGTTTTCAGCGGAAACTCGAAGTGGTGGAAAGTATCGCAGATGAAAACGAGGTCCACGGAACCGGGAGGGAGTTTGGCGTCGTCCTGGGTACAGACGATACCCTCGACCTGTTCGAATCCTTTTGCATGACTGCTCTCCACGACATGGTCGACGAAGGGCTGGGCGATATCCACCGCGTAGACTTTGCCCTCGGGTCCGACGATCGGGGCGATCAGGCGGGTGAAGAGCCCGGTGCCGGCTCCCACATCCGCCACGACCATGCCGCGCTTCAGGCCGAGGCTTTCGACGATGGTCTCGCGTTTGTCGTAGACCTCCCTGCCTTCCTTCTCGAAGCGTTCGACGAACGACCGGGGGTCCGGATTCTGAAAGGCCTCGTTGATCCCGGGGTTCACATTCTCTTCCTGGGCAGTGCCGGACAATAGGCCGAACGCAAGGGTGGTCAGGAAGAGGGTGACCGTCTGATGAATTTTCATTGGCTCGTATTCAACACGGAAGGCGGATTCATGGCAAGGGGAGCGATTCCACGCGGTTCGAATGCCAAACAGGCGTTGGAAGCTGAGGGTATGAATGGAATTTGCGGGGACTTGCATGGATTGCCGGGGACGGGTTATGATGAGACAATGAGGCTTCTTCGTTTCCTTCGCGCCGCGATTCTTGTCACTTTCCTTCCATCCCTTGCCCTTTCCGAATCGATCTGGGTCGAAGGCGAGGCTGCGTCGACGAAGAAAGTGCAGGGGCATGGATGGTATGAATCGGTCAAGAAAGACGTGCTGAGCGGTGGGGCCTGGCTGTCCCATTATGGCGACTCGCCGGGCGAGGCTGGATTCGGGATTGAGGTCGCGGAGGGCGGTGACTACACGTTCTGGGCACGCTTGAATCCGGTGGCTTCGAAAACCCAGTGGCGTCTTGACGGGGGGCAGTGGGAGTTGGTGAGTCTTGCGAATGTGCGGGGGCAGCAGAATATCGCAAGCGACAACAAGCCCGATCATCGCTTCATTGCCTGGGTGAAGGTCGGATCGGTTGCTCTGGCGAAGGGAAACCACGCAATTGGTGTCCGGTGGGAGGGTGGCGCGGCCAACAGCGGCATCCTGGATTGCTTCGTCCTGACCAATGAACCGTTTGTGCCACAGGGAACGATGAAACCTGGAACGGGAGGGGTAGCAGAGGTAGCGGAAGCCGGGCATGTGGAGGCCGATCCCGCCGACGCGATCTGGATCGAGGGAGAGATGCCGACGAAGAGCACGATGAACCGGCATCCCTGGTGGTACGACCAGGTGAAGAAGGAAGTCCTTTCCGGAGGGGACTGGATTTCGAACTTCGATGCCGCCAAGGAGGGAACGGCCGAATATGCCTTCGCGGTCGAGAGGGCGGACGACTACGCGTTCTGGATTCGAGCGAATCCATCCGTGAACGCGAAGCTGGAATGGAAGCTCGACGCGGGGGAATGGACGGGAGTTGATTTCGCGGACGTGCGCGGGCAGCAGAACATCGCGGCAGATAACAAGGCCGACATGCGCTTCATCGCCTGGGTGAAGGGGGGGGCGGTGAAGCTCTCGGCGGGAGCGCATGCGATCACCTTCCGGATGAATAGCGGGATCGATGCAAGCAATCACGGTGGGCTTGACTGCTTCGTCTTCACGCGTGTGCCCTTCGTTCCGGCGGGAGCTCGGAAACCGACGGTCGCGCGAAGTGGCGGTGGTACGGCGGACGCGTGGTTTCCGCTTCTGGCCGATGATGATACGTTTTCTCCCAAGAGTGTGATCGACATGTCCGAGCTTGTGCCCGCTCCTGCCGGTAAGTTCGGGGTGCTGAGAGCGGACGGGAAGGCTCTGCGCTTCGAGAATGGAAAGGGCGAGGTGAAGTTCTGGGGCGTGGGCGCGAACGTGGAGCCGGGGCGTTACGACCGGGAACAACTCACGCGGCGTGCGAGGTATCTCCGTAAGTTCGGCGTCAACATGGTGCGCCAGCACGCAGTCTTCGACGAGTTACAGACCGACGGGAAGATCGATCCGAAGAAACTCGACGAGTATGACTGGTGGTTCGCCGAATTGAAGAAGCACGGGATTTACACCGATTGGTCGGTGTTCTATCATTTTACGATTGGCAAGGATGCCGGGTATCCGGCGGAATTATACGAGGAGTTGGAAGGAACGGACGGACGAAAAGATACTTATGGTATTATCACGGTCTCGCCGGAATTGTGGGAGATCCGGAACCGAACGCTCGTGGCCCTGCTTGATCATAAGAACCCCTACACGGGATTTCGCTACGCCGATGATCCTGCTCTCGCCGTCGTGGAGATGCAGAACGAGGATAGTGTCTTCTTCTGGAATCCGCTCGGCTGGGTCTCGGAGGGGAAAAAGATGCCCCTGCATTCGAAGCGGCTGCGCGAGCGTTGGGCGGCATGGGTGGCGGGACATTACAAGACGGATGACGCGTTGAAGACGGCGTGGGGCGACCCGCGCGCGGGAGATTCGGTCAAGGCGAAGCAGTTGGCGCTCATGGGTCCCTGGGAACTGCCGGGCGAAGGGCCGCGCGGGGAGTTCGCGGGACAAACGAAACGCGCGGGAGACTACATCCGCTTTCTCGCGGAGATGCAGCGGGCGGATTTCGCGGCCTGTGAGAAGGCGGTCCGGGGAACCGGCTTCAAGGCAGTGACGGTGACGACCGCGTGGCAGGCGGGAGGCGCGGCGACCGAGGCCGCGAATATCTGGACGGACACCGTGGGCGGGATGATCGACCGACACAATTACTTTGGCGGCGGTGCGGGTGGCCACGGCATCACAGAGGGCAAAGTGAACAATGGCTCCCATCTCCGAATGCCGGGGGGCGGTATTTTTTCGGTGGGAATGCGGCAGGTAGAGGACAAGCCGTTTTCGGTGACCGAGTGGACGCAGTCGGCTCCGAACCAATGGAAAGTGGAGGCCGCGCCGATTATGGCCTTTTACGGCCTGGGACTGCAGGGCTGGGACGCGAGTTTCCACTTCATCCAGAGCGGGACGCGGCTTGGGGACGGCTGGCCGGGGATGTCGAGTTACACCACGGACACGCCGCATTACATGGGTCAGTTTCCGGCATTGGCCTTCGCGCTTTATAATGGCCACATCAAGGAGGCTCCGATTGTCGCGGCGCGTCGATTGAACGCGGATGCGGTCTTTTCCGGAACGGACCCGCTGAAGCAGGACTTCACGCAGGGTGGCTATGATGCGAAGACGATCGCCAACGCGGGCGGCACCCCGACGGAGGCCTTTGCGGCGGGAAGGGTGACGGTGGCCTTTGGAGAGGGAAAATCGGGAGCGGAGGATTTGGGCAAGTTCTGGGATGAGAAGGGGAAGATCGTGAAGGCGGCGACCGGTGAACTGACTTGGGATTACGGGCGCGAAGTGATTTTGGTCGAGACGCCGAAGACGCAGGGGGTGGTGGGAAAGACCGGAGACGGGATGTTCACGTTGCCGGGAGTGACGGCGAAATTCGAGACGCCATTCGTGAGCGTGCTTTTCACGCCGCTCGACAATTTGCCAATGGCGGATTCGAAGCACATCCTGATCACCGCTCTCGCACGGGACATGCAGACGGGAACACGCTACAACGCGAACGGCACGCTGCTGGAGGCGGTGGGCACCGCACCGCTGTTGCTGGAACCGGTGCGAGCGACACTGAAGTTCGCGGGCACGCCGCCCACGGCGGTGCGGGCGCTCGACCATTATGGTGTGCCTACCGGCCTAAGCGTGGCGGTTGCAGCGGACGGGAGTTTTGTCATCAATGGCACTTACCAGAGCTACTATTACGAGGTCGTGCGGTAATTCCGAGAGTCCCGTGAGGGAGACGTGAGCTGCTGCCGAATTCGGTGGAAATTGCTTTGACGGCTGGCGGGAGCCTGATACGAAATGGGGTGCGGGGATGTTCCGGATTTCCGGCGGAGTTTTCGCGTGATTCGTTACCGTCCTCATGATGTCCCCAAGGTATTTTCCCAATCATTTTAGCCTCATCGGGTTAGCTGCGACGCTCTCTGGCTGCGCCGCCGTGGGGCCGAATTATTCCGAGCCCTATTCGAAAGCGCCCGATGCATGGGCGACGAGCGTCGGACGGGATCTGCGGGGTGGAACGACGAATCTCCGGGAATGGTGGGTGCGCTTCAATGATGTCCGCATGACGCGGATCATCGTCGCCGTGCGCGAGGCGAATCCGGATCTCCGTCTCGCGGCGGAACGGATCGAAGAGGCACGGGCGCGGAGAGGGATCGCGCAGAGCCAGCTTTTCCCGATGGGGAACGCTTCGGGCGATTATGCGCGCAGTCGGGCGAGCGAGAGTTTGCTTTTTCCCGTGCCGGGAACGAATCCCTCGAACCTGTTCAGCGCCGGTTTCGACGCCGGTTGGGAAGTCGATGTCTTCGGTGGCGTGCGGCGCTCGGTCGAGTCGGCGGAAGCCGGGATCGGGGTTTCCCAGGAAGGCTACCGCGATGTCCTGGTCACGCTCTACGCGGAAGCGGCGGTGAATTATCTTGAATACCGGACTCTAGAGGAGCGGATTCGACTGGCCTCGGCCAATATCGCATCCCAGGCGGAATCGCTTGAACTCGCGAAGGGACGTCTGGAGGCGGGGCTGGCTTCCGACCTCGATGTGGCGCAGGCGCAGACGAACCTCGCCACCTCGAAGGCGCTGCTGCCACTTCTGGAAGCTCAGCGGGCCTTCGCCAGGAATCGGCTTGCGGCCCTGACCGGTGGGTTTCCGGGATCGCTGGAGCGGGAGCTATCCGGAAACGCGGGGATTCCGGTTCCGAGAAAGGGCTTTTCCTCGGGGCTTCCGGCCGACCTGGTGAGGAGCCGTCCGGACATCCGGCGGGCCGAGCGGGAGCTGGCCGCGCAAACGGCACGCATCGGTGTTGCCACCGCTGAGTTGTATCCGAAGTTCACCCTCGCGGGGAATTTCGCGCTCCAGGCCGAGGACGTCTCGAATCTCGTCGACAGCCCGAGTCGGGCCTATTCCTTCGGTCCCGCTTTCCGCTGGAACGTCTTCAGTGCGGGCCGGATCAGGAATACGATCAAGGCGGAGGAATCGCTGGCCCGGCAGGCGTATGCCGCCTACGAGAGTGCGGTGATTCGGGGAGTGGAAGAGGTGGAGTCGGCCATGGCGGGGATCGCCCATGAGTGGGACCGGAAGGCGCAACTCGATACGGCGGTGGAGTTCTCTCGAAAGACGGTCAGTCTGGTCAAGCAGAAGTATGGCGAGGGACTCGTTGATTTCCAGAACGTGATCGACGCCGAACGGACTCTCTTCAACAACGATGACAATGCGGCCGTCAGCCGTGGACAGGTAGCGATGAACTATGTCATCCTCTACAAGGCCCTTGGGGGTGGCACCGAGGTCTTGTTGGAAGCTCCCGCAGCCGTCGAAGCGGTTTCCCGCTAGCCCGTCACGAAATGAACCCATGAGAAACCGACTTGCCTTCACCATCGCCCTCGCACTTTTGGCGGGATGCGCTGAAAAGAACGCCTTCGTCGAGCCGCCTCCTCCAACGGTGACGGTGGCGTGCCCCGAGATTCGGACGGTGACGACCTACCAGGAATTCCCGGGCCGGACTGAGGCGCAGACGACGGTGGAGGTGCGAGCGCGTGTCCTCGGGCGATTGGAGAAGAAAGGAGAGTTCGAGGAAGGTGGCATCGTGAAGAAGGATGATCTGCTCTACATGATCGAGGAGGGCCCGTATAAGGCGGCCCTTGATGCGGCAACGGCGGACGTCGCCAAGGCGACGGCGGCGCGGGATATCGCGAAGGTTGAATTCGAAAGGAAGCAGAACGCCTTCGACAGCACGGCGGGCAAGGCGGTGTCGAAGCTGGACGTGGAGGCGGCCGAGGCCAATCTCAAGGGTATGGAAGCGGCCCTCCTGGGCGCCGCCGCAGCGGTGGAAAAGGCGCGGATCGATCATGAATACACCACGATCAAAGCCCCGGCGTCCGGGCGGGTCTCTCGTAGTCTGGTCGATGTGGGGAACCTCGTCGGGGGTGGGGAGATGACCTTGCTCACGACCATTGTGAACGACGATCCCGTACGCGTGTTCTTCGAGGCGAGCGAGCGCGAGGCGCTGGAGCATCTGGGGAATCGTCCGACCCTGGTGCGGCCCGAACTCGATGGGGCTTGGCGGAGCAAGGAATTGCGCCTCGAACTAAGTGACGGCACCGTTTACGACGAGGTCGGGCACATCGATTTCGCCGACAACCGGATAGATCCGAATTCGGGGACGATCCGCATCCGCGCGATGTTTCCGAACGCGGAAGCCAAACTCGCGGCAGGCCTTTTCGTGCGCGTGCGGGTTCCCGAGGACGCGAGGGAGGCCGTGCTGGTTCCGCGCGTCGCCGTGCAGCGTGACATGCGTGGATCGTTCGTCCTCGTGGTCGATGGGAACAGCACGGTGGTGCGGAAGGACGTGAGAACGGGGCCGTTGGAAGGCGGGTCACAGATCATCGAGAGCGGGCTCGCGGGAGACGAGCGGATTATCGTGGCGGGGATCCAGGTCGCCCGCGAGGGAGGGAAGGTCACGGCGGTCGAGGCGGAGGCCGCTTCCGGAGATGCCGATGGGGAGACACCGGGCAAGGCACCATGATCAGCCAGTTCTTCATCCGGCGGCCGATCTTCGCCACCGTCATTTCGATTGTCATCGTCATCGGTGGCCTCGTGGCCTTATTGGCGTTGCCGGTGGCCCGGTATCCCGAGATTTCGCCGCCCACGATCTCGGTTTCCACCGTTTATCCGGGGGCCGACGCGCGGACGGTGGCGGAGACGGTTGCGGCGACGATCGAGAAGGAGGTGAATGGGGTCGAGGGCATGATTTACATGTCGAGCGTGTGCGGAAACGACGGCAGCATGAATCTGACCGTGACCTTCGCGCCAGGAAGCGATCTCGATACGGCGAACGTCCTGGTGCAGAACCGGGTGACGGTGGCACAGTCGCGCCTACCGGAGGAGGTGAAGCGCCAAGGGGTGACGGTGAAGAAGAAATCGACCGACGTCGTGATGTATGTGGCCTTTCACGCGTCCGACGGGAAACTGGATGACTCCTTCCTTTCCAATTACGTGACGCTTCGTGTGCGCGACGAATTGGCCCGTGTGGACGGGGTGGGCGATGTGGGAATTTTCGGATCGGGCGAATACAGCATGCGGATCTGGCTCGATCCTCAGAAGCTCCGTTCGCTCCGACTGGCTGGCGGTGATGTGATTGCCGCGATTCGGGAGCAAAACATCCAGGTCGCGGCCGGGCGTGTCGGCGCGACGCCCGCGCCCGACGGCACGGCCTTCGAGTATGTGCTCAGCACTCAAGGCCGGCTCGCCGAGGTTCCCGAATTCGAGAACATCATCGTCAGGACCACGGACGACGGCCGTGTGGTGAGGGTGCGCGATGTGGCGCGGGTCGAACTCGGTTCGGATTCCTACAATTTCAGCTCGAAATTCGGAGGTAAACCTTCCGCGACCATTGCCATCTATCAGGTGCCGGGAACGAACCTCATCGACGTGGCGAAGGGCACGCGGTCCAAACTGAAGGAATTGAAGGCCGCCTTCCCGGCAGGCATGGATTACTCTGTCGTCTTCGACTCCACGGACGTGATCAACGCCTCGATCAAGGAAGTGATCGGCACCCTCATCGCGAGCCTGATCCTCGTTGTCCTCACGGTCTATGTTTTCCTCCAGAATTTCCGCGCGACCCTGATTCCGGCCATCACCATTCCCGTTTCCCTGATCGGAACCTTCGCCGTGATGCTGGCACTGGGATACTCGATCAACCAACTCACGCTCTTTGGTCTGGTGCTCGTGATCGGGATTGTCGTCGATGACGCGATCGTCGTGGTTGAGAATACCTTCACGCATCTCCACCGGGGACTCGGGCCGAAGGAAGCGGCGAGCAAGGCGATGATGGAGGTGGCCGGGCCCGTAGTGGCGACGACGCTGGTTTTGCTGGCGGTCTTCGTTCCCACCACTTTCATGAGCGGGATCACGGGTTCGCTCTTCAAGCAGTTCGCGGTTACCATTTCCATCGCGACCGTCTTCAGCTCGATCAACGCGTTGACCCTCAGTCCGGCCTTGTGTGGCATCCTCCTTTCGGCGCAGCCCAGGGAGCCCCGGGGCTTTTTCCGCTTCTTCAACACGACGCTGGAGAAATCGACCAACGGGTATCTCGGGATCGTCCGGATGGCGGTGCGGCGGGCGGCAATCGGGGTCATTCTGTTTATCGGACTCGCGGTGCTCGCGATGTGGGGATTGGGGCGCCTCCCGACGGGCTTCGTTCCGCAGGAAGACGAGGGCTATTGTCTGGTCGGACTGCAATTGCCCGACGGCTCCTCGAAGGAGCGCACCGACGCCATCGTTGACCGGATCAACGGAATCCTCGCGAAGACGGACGGGATCGAGAGTTACATCAGCATCTCCGGCTACTCGTTGCTGGACGGCGCGGCGAGTGCGAACACGGGCTTTTTCGTCGCCACCTTCAAGCCCTGGGACGAACGTCCGGACGAGCATCTTCACCAGTCGGCCATCATCGCGAATATCAACGGGCAGTTGGTCGGAATTCCCGAGGCGATCTCCTTCGCGCTCGCGGTGCCTTCGCTGCCGGGCGTCGGGATTTCGGCGGGCTTCACCTACATGCTCCAGGATCGCGGCGGCGTCGGGCTGGAGGAGTTGCAGAAGAACGCGAGGGAAGTGATCCAGGACGGGAATTCGCAGACCGGACTCGCCGGACTGAGCACGACTTTCAGGGCGAGCGTGCCGCAGCTCTACGTCGATATCGATCGTGAGC
>JAHEDC010000044.1 GCA_024641425.1 Verrucomicrobiales bacterium
AAATCGTTTTTGCTCTCATGAGATGCGAAATGGAAGGTGGGGACGCGCTCATATCAGCCGCCGCGGTAGCCATAGGTTTGGAAGACAAGCTTGATGTCGCTCACCTGGTCGGTGAAGCGCCGCAGGCCCTCTGCCGGGTCGGCGTTCAGGACGAGGCCAGGCACAATGAGGATCCATTCGGTGTTCCAGACCGAGCGGCTGACCAGTCGGCTGTCGAACACGAGTTCGTCGTCGTCGATGGCATCACCGCCATTGTGATAGGCGCGGAAGCTGGAGATTTTCCGGATCTGGCCCATGCCTCCATTGAGACCGTCGAGGGCCGGCACCCAGCGGCCGCTGTCGAGATCAGCCTGGGTGGCGGGGATCGGGACCGGAATACTGGCGTCAACGACATTCCACAAACGCTGGAAGAGCGGATCCCCGTTCGTCGAGGAGGCCCCGGCGGTGGGAATGGTCATGATGTCGGTCCCGGCAGGAACCAGGTAAACCCGGGGCGCGGCGGAGAGGTCGTTGAAGAGGTCTTCGCTCGCATAATCCGAGAACCAGACCCCGGTTCCAAGAATCTTCGTCGCGTAATTGCTCGCGTCGTAGGCATGGTCGCCACCACCCAGGGGATGGCCGAAGAAATTCTGGCCAGCGATGATCCCGGTGCCAAAGCGAAGGACGAGCCCAGGCTGCGGCACATGGACTCCGGCCGCGTCGCTCTCCGAGGTGAAGGCGCGGCAATAATGGCGGAACTCCGGCACCAGCCACAAGTCATCAACATAGGCTTTCTGGAGGGCCTGCTTCCAGGCGGCATCGGCGGGGCCGCCGGTATCGGAGGGAAGAATCCGCAGCATCTCCGAGCGGAGGGACATTTTCCCGGTCTCCAATTGCGGATTGTTGATTCCCAACTCGCCCCGTTGCGAATCGAAGTTCGTCTTCAGCCACGCCAAGGCTTCGCTAAGTCCCCCGGCCCCGGCCTGCGGGCCGTCGCTGAAGTTGCCGAGTCCGCGCGTGGCCACGATGTCGGCCAGCACGCCGCTCGGCGAACCGGGATCGCCGGGGGCGAAATTCGTCTCGTAGTCGTAGGCCTTCCCGGCGAGATAGGCGTAGCGGGCGGCGAGGTCGTGCGCGTCCCGATAGGTTTGAAGGGCGTGGTTCCGCGAGATGCGGAAGGTGAAGTCCTGGTAGCGTTTGCGCTGCGTCTGTGCGGCCACCCGCTTGTTGAAGGCCTGGCGCTCCTCCACCAGCCGCGAACCCTCGTCGAGGAGCGTACGGTACTGGTCGGAAAGCTGACGCAGGTTCTCGATCTCCTTGAAGACGGCGATGCGCTTAATCGGCTCGTCGCCGACGAGATCCTCGAGACTCTTCAGCCATTCCTTTTTGCTCAGAGTCAGGGCATCGTTGTCGTTTTCGAAATTGACGCCGAGTTCCGCCGCGCTGAAGGCGAGTTCCTCAATCAGTTTAGTGATATTCAGTGCCGCCTGGACCCCGTCGAAAGTGGATTTCGTGATATTGGAGGAAAGTGCGAAACCGCCTCGGAGGGCAAAGAGCGCGTCACCGGGCGAAACAGCGAGTCCTCCGGTCGGCAGATTGAGGGGGATGGTCTTCTCACTCGCCGAAATTGTTCCGACAACGACTTCCTCACTGAGATCCGCAATACTCTTGGCGGTCTCCAGCGCCTTGATGATGGAATCAAAAACAAACTTGGTCGCCTGGAATTCCTTGTTCCGCTGGCGAATGCTACCGGTGGAATCAAGACGCGCGTTGATGAGCTGCGCCTCGCGCACGATCGCTCCCTGAAGGCTGTCCCAGGCTCCGATCGCGCCGGCGATGGCCGCTTCCTGCTGCACCATCTGGTTGATGAGGATCTGCAGGTCGCCGGTGGAGGGCCGCGCGCCCCAGGCCTTCGGGGCCTGGAAGGTATATCCTGCGGCCTTGATCGGAAGCGACTGCTGGAATCCGACCAGGTTGACCTTGGGACTCTCCAGGTCAGTGTAATCGACGGAGAAAAGGCCGTTGCTCGTATCGTCGTAGTTCAACGCGTTCGACGCGTTCGCGAAGGTCGGAGCGAAGATGCCCGCATAACCCTCGTCGAGGATATCCGTGATGTCATTGTCCTCGATGCCGGCGACGGCCCGGTTGCTCACGCCCGCAAGGGCATCATTGAGCAAGCCGGAATTGAGTTTCCCGTCGTCGCCGAAACCGGCGAAGGCCGTCGTGGGCCCCGGCACGGTCTGCCGCGTAACCTCCCGCACGTTCACATACATATAGAGGCCGAGATCGGGACCGTCGTAGCCAGCCGGATAAAGCTGACCGGGGCCGACTGTGCCCTGATACGGCTTGCCAAAGATCTTGATCAGCCGGTTCTTGTAGGAAAGGTCTTCCTGGAAGGTGGAATTGCGGAACTCGAGTTCGCTGTTGGCGATCTCACGCAAGCGGTTCCGGTCCTCATTCGCGTTGTCCCAGACGGCCTTGGCGCTTGCCATCGCACGGACGGCGCGGTCGTAGATCTGCTCGAAATGCGTGCGCCGCTCCCAGGAGACGCCGTTGTAGAAGGGGTCGATGTCGAAAATCACCGCATCGCGGGGGAGCCCCAGCGGGTTGTTGCCTTGGTTCGCGCTGTCGAAGGTGCGCTGGATTCCGTTGAGGTTCGCCGAAATCACCTTGATGTCGGCGTTGGTGCTGCGCTGCACCTTCTGGATGCCTTCCAACGTCTCGTTCGGATGTTCGGCGGGAAGCAGCGCGTTCGCGGTCACCCAATCGAAATACGCTCCCTGCCCCGCGCGCCGCGCCCACCCCTGGACGCCCCAGGCCCGGTCCGGATTTGAGTCCGTGTAACCCTGCCACTGCGCCTCCGGATCATCGACGTAGCGGTCGCGGTAGGTCTGGTTGACGATCTCCGCGCCGACCTTGGCCTTCGCGGCGGCGGTCTGGGCGAATTTCCGCTCGTCGAGGAAGTCCACCTTGATCACGATATCCTGCAGGTTGTAGAACTCGGAGCGCGAAACCCAGTTGAAGAAGGGATGCTTGAGCAGCTCGTACTGGTTGCGGAGCGCGGTCAGGTAATGCCCCCAGGCGTCGCCGTGCCCCTGCGGGTAGAGGATCATCGCGTCGTCCTCGTTGACGAACCCGTCCTGGTTGATGTCGCTGATGTTGTAATTCAACGCGTAGGCGGCCTCGCCCTCGCCCTTCGTGAAATTCCAGAACATCCGGTTGTAGACCGGCCGCGCGAAGAAGTCGTCCACGCCGCGCAACATCCCGAGTTCCTCCTCCAAAAGGTCGGACACCTGGTTCTGGAAGCTGAACGTGGAATTGGAAATGCTGCCGCCCTCGATCCCGATGGTCGGATCGAGGGAATCGACATAGGCCTCATTGCCGAGCACGGTGTAGAAATCCGAGATCCGGGTCGAGGCGAGTTGGAGGGCGTTGGCGATCGCCGGGCTGGCCACCGGACGCGACAAGTCGATGGTGAGATCGCGCCCGCGTTTGAGGATGGTCTCGTAGAGTTCGATGAGCCCGACATTCTCGATGACATTCTTGGCCGGATTCAGCGCGACCGGTCCTTCGAAGCGCGGCCCGAACTGCTGGAGCATGCTCGTCACGGTGGCCGGATTGTCGCCATCGAAGTTCCGGATGCGCGCCTCGTAGGGGTTCACCGCGTCGAGCACCCGCTTGATCCATCCCTGGGCAAGCTGGGCCCGGAAGTCCATGAAGCCATCGAGATCGAAGTCCTCGAAGGGCTGCGAGTTGCCCGCACCGGCCCAGGTGAAATTGATCCGCTTGTTCACCGGCGTTTTCGTCGATCCGTCGACGACCTCGTGTTTGTTCCAGTTCGTTCCGTCCGGCAGCTCGTTCTTGTGGCGGTAGCGGACGAACCAGAAGGTATCCGCGATGAGGACTTCGGGGGCGTTCGGGTTGCCCTTTAGCGTGATCCCGAAACGTCCCTGCCCGCGTTTGCCGCTGTCATCCGGAAAAACTCGCCAGGGATTGGTCTGACCGGACGGAATCAAATCCGGCGGCTGCACGTTCAGGCTGCCATCGTCGGGGCGGTACCACCACTCGAAGAAAAGATCGTCGGCATTCGTGCCGAAATCGCCGGTATGGCGGAGGACGAGATTCTCGTCGAAGACGTTGTCGGACTCGACCGTCTTGATCGATCCACGGTAACGCTCGCGGCGGTCGATCTTGATGACGTGCGGAGTGATGGGCGAACCGCCGAGACTCGGGTCGTTGTTCTCGACCACCGTCACGTAGCTGACATCCGGATAGGGTTTCGACGTGCCGGGCAACTTCCCGGTGGGATTCATGAAGTCGCCGTTCGGAATGAGCGCGAGTCCGGGCCCGAAGGCACGCTCCGGCGCTCCGACGCCCTTGTTCTTGATCGGGACCGTGACCGTCGATCCCGCTTCGATCGGCTCGCGGTTGGGTTCCCCGGTGACGGTATTGCGGCTCACTTTTCCTTCGAGGCCGACCCAGAAGGGACTGGTGCCCGCGGCGGCAGTCAGGCCGTTCGGGTTGCGGGTCAGGGTCGCCAAGGCATCGATCTTGGCGTCCCAAGAACTGTTCGCCACCCCATCGAGGGCCTTCAGGGCCACCACATCCTCCTCGGTCAGGATATTGGGCTCGAGAACGTAGACCGCCGGCGGCGCGGCTGTGAGCGTTGGATTTCCAATGTCCTTGTCGTTGAGCAGACCCGTGATCTCCAGCGCGCCCGTGCGCGTGATGCCGGCTGAGTCCACGAACTGGGCCAGCGGATTGTAGCGCACGCGTTTCTGGAGCGAGGCGGGAAGATCGACGAAGATATATTGTCCCCCGGAGACGCGGGTCTTCCCGTTCGCGGGCTGGAGCACCGGGGGAAAATCCTCGACCTTGAGCGAGAGGCGCCGCACATCCAGCACCTGCCCGACCCTGGCACTCCACGAACTCTTCCATCCGGCGTCGCTCCCGTCCGGATTCAAGGCGTCGAACACGACCTCGGCCGACGCGAAGGCAGTGAGCTGGGGCAGCCCGGGCGTGTCGATCGTCCGGAGGTTGCCCTCGAAATCGGAGATCACCATCTGCGGGTTGTCGGCCCGGAATTCGCCGCCGGAGAACGTCAGCGTCTCCCCCGCCTTCAGGACGGGCACGACATCCGGCCAGTCGCTCTTGTAGAGGATCCTCGTTGGGAGGGTGGCCGTGGCGGCTGGCGTTGTCGTGTTGAGGGAAGCTCCCAAAGTGGCGGGCACCGGCACCGTGTAGGAGAAACCAAAGATCCCGATTCCAACAACGACCTGCACGGAATCCAGCATCGTCGCCGCGACGGTTTTTACGGGGGCTCCATCCGGGAGGGCGAGAAGCGTCGTGGCATCGGCGGGAAGAAACGGAACGCAATCTCCCGTGCCAACGCCGGCCGCACTCTGCGTGATCACTTCGAAGGGAATCATCTGGTAGCCGGGGAAATTCACATTCACGATCGATTTGGTTGCCTCCGTCACCCGACCGGATTTCGGATTCCCCTGGGCGTTCTTCGGCCACCAGAAATTCGGCGACATCCGGTAGTGGGGCGAGACCGAGAACCAGGCCTCATCGCCTCCCGAAACCGCCCAGTTCGAGCCGCGATGGTCCTCCCAATACGTCTTCTGCGAACGCAGGTCGGTGCCGTAGGTATTCGGGCAGGGAACCGCGCCATCGACGAAGCCGATCGGGTAGAACGGGATGACCGGTTCGCCCGCTTCCATGCGCACGAAGGGTTGAACCTTTAGCTGGTTTACGGTGGGGGACGCGGGAATGGCGGCGAACTTGTAGTTGGCCTCGAAGGCCGCTCCGGTCGCGTCGGCTTGTTCCTTCTGCACCGTATAGACGTTCATTTTGAACTCGCCCTCCGCGACGTCGAAATACTGCACCAGAACATAGGGATGCGAGGTTTCTTCGGGGCCCGTCCGCACATTGCCCGGGAAGCGGGAGCCCGGGTAAAGGTTCAGGTCGTTGTCCCGCAGCGCGTAGGCGGCGAGTGGCCGGGGCGAGACCTGGGCATAGCGCAGGGAGGGGGCCATGAGCGCGTGTTCCTCGTTCGGGTTGTATCCCGCCGCCGCACGGTCGGGCTGATTGTAAACCTGCGCCTGCTGGAGCCGGGTCGGATTGAAAATGGTCGTCCGCGGAAAAGCGCCGGAAGCGGGAGCCACCACCTGGTCGCGCCCGGCATTATCTTCGCTTTCACTGCCCCATTGGGTCGCGATGACGATGCGGCCGAGCCGGTCGCCGACCACGGCATACGCGGCCAGATGCGCCGTAAGATTCGTGGCCGCGCCGGTGACGAGCATCAGCCCGTCCGCGACCGCGAGGGAGGTCGCTCCCCGCCCGAAATTCCTGACGGCGAACGGACTCCCCCGATCGCCCACATTGTGGACGGACGACCCGGTGGAGGAGGCCGCGTAGAGGAGGTCGCCGTCGAGGGCCAAACGCGTCACCGCATGGGCGGCGGGCGCGGTGCTGACGGAGACGGGCGCGCGCGGATCGCCGATGCCGAGGATGGCAATGCCCGAACCCCGCGCGACGAAGGCATGGCCGCCCTCGACCACCACATCGGACGCGCCGGTGATTCCCGTCACGGTGGCGAGATGAATCGGGGCCCCGGGGTCGCTGATATCGACGAGGGTCAGCGCCCCGTCGGTGGAACTGGTCGCGAAGAGCACATCGCCTTCGACGGCAAGGGCATTGACGGCGGCGAGTCCGGTGAAGGCACCGCTGCCATCCTCGATGGTGGCCAGGAACTGCGGCTGGGTCGGATCGCTGATATCAACAATCGTGATCGCGTTGTCCGTCGGGGCTCCCACGAAAAGGAGATCGCCCCGCAGCGCCAACGAAGACGCGCCGGCCAGCTTCGCGAAATCCCCGACGCCATCCTGGATGACGGAGATTTTCCGGGGCAGCACCGGATTGGAGACATCAACAAGCGTGACCGCGCTGTCGTTCCGGGCCGCGACGACGGCGAGACCGGCGTCGACGACCACCTCGGTCGCACCGCCGAGTTTCGTGAAATCTCCAAAGCCGGCGGCGGCCACCGCGACGAGCCGGAAGGCGGAGGGGTCACCCACGTCGAGGATGGTCAGCGCATTGTCGGTCGCGCTCGTGACGTAGGCGAGCTGTTGGTCGATGACGACCGACGAGGTGCCGGCGAGTTTGTCCAGCACACGCCCCACTGCGTCGGTTCCCCCGTCGTTCGCGCTGGCGAGGGCGGTGTCGGCGAAACCTTGGGCGACCGGCCAGCGCGGTGCGTAGACCCGCCCGGCGTGCGGCCAGAGCAGATTGTCGTTCTGCGCGGGATCGTCATACCAGATGACGCGCAGGAGATCGTTCGCGCCGGGATTCGGGAAGAGATTGACCGGAATGACGGGGCCGGGCAGGGCTCCCTTGTTGGCGACACGCTTCTGTCCGGCATCGGAAAACAGGAGGGCCGTATCATAGACATCCTTCGCCGCGAGACCGACCAGCTTCGCCGGATCATAGACAAAGGGATTGTAGCGCGCCCTGGTCGGGTTGGCGACGTTGTCCGAATTGACGACGTAACCGGTTCCAAGCTGCGCCCGGTCGAGCATGCGGTCCCGGATCTTGTCCCCGATGACGACCGACACCGGTGTCGCGGCATTGAGGATGCTCGCTTCGAGGGTCATCGTCTCCACCACCCGCACCTGGAGGAATTCCTTCGGCTGGCCCCTCCCGTTGCGTTGAATGTTCGAGAAGAGCAACACCGAGCGGCCCTGCGAGGGAGCGCTGAACTGTTTCAGGGAATCGATCGAGGCCGAACTCTCCGTATATTTCAACTCCTTGAAGAGGAAATCATCGTCCGGGTCCGGATCGAGCGCGACCGCCGGCGTCCCGGCGACGTGCGGGTAATGGGCCGGAGTCGGCCACTTCACAAGGATCTCCACCTCCACCGGAACCGTTCCCCCGGCCGGAACCCAATCGACGCGGAAGACATTGGTTCCGCCCCCGGCCCCGCCGGCCAGCGGGTAGAACTTCGCCGCCTCCGGATCCCACACCCCTTGGTCGGTAAGGTTCTGGTTCGACGGGGCCGGAACGGACCGAACCGTCGGCTTGGTCCGGAAAATTCCCGCGAGCGCCGGGTCATGCTGGAAGACATACTCGCCCACCGTGACCTCCGTCCGCACCACGCCACTGCCGTAAGTCCAGAGGACCTTCGCGGGACGCCGCAGACGCGGTATATTCATGGCCCGGTAACCCGGCATCCCGGTCGGATCCCAGACCGCCACCGGATTGCCTCCGACGGACTGGGGCGTCCCCAGGGTCAGGGCTCCGCTGGCCCCGTCGATCTCGCCGCGCGAACTGAAGAAATAGCCGTCTCCCGCGATCCAGCCGGTCAGGGATTTGGCGTCCGGCAGCGTCGATTCCTTTGAAGCGGACGCGACCGAAACGGCCACATCCTGGTCGAACCAGAACACGCCCGCTCCCGTCCTTTCCATGGTATCGCTCGGGGTGTTCAGTTTCGGGAGCGCCTGGTGGGAGGGCTCATCGACCGCGACCTCGACCCCATACTGGATCTTCCAGATATAGCGGATCTCGGCGGGGCCGTACATCGTGAAGGATTCGAGCTGGTGCTCGGGTTCGGGAGACTGCCCGACGACGAAGGCCTCGCGTTTGCGCAGAATCTCATTCTTCCCGTTGACGCTTGCCTGATACTCCTGGTTGGGCGCGTTCTGCCGGGCCGAAAGAAGCCCGTTGGCGAGCGTTGCAGTCGCCCGCACCGCATCGTCGGTCGCCTTGTTGGTCGAGGTATTCGAAGCCCCCGCCACGATGTAGGCGTAGGGCACGAAACGGATATTCTGGCCGGGATGCCGGAAGGCATCGACGTAGGTGCTCTCCAAGGTCGCGACGACCGGGGTATCCCGCTCGATCCAATGCACCGTCCCGGCGGCGGGCATCGGATTGCCGTTCGCCTGCGAGGTCAGCGGCCCGGCCCAGGGATCCCCGTTCGCATCGACATCGGTGCTATCGGTTTCCGAAAAGTCACTCTCGATGCGGAGCGCGTAGTCGTGGCGCCACTTGACGACCGCAACGGTGTCCTCCTGGACGTCGAATTCATAAAGGGTCGGGTCCCCGGTCGGCGCGAGGTTGTTGACCGAAATGCCCCGCGCGGTAAAACGTTCCTCGGCAAGATCCTGAATCTGCGCGGGGTCCCCGAGCACACTATCCGCCAGCTCTTCCCCCTTGAAATTGCGATACGCGACCTGAGGCGCGGTGATCCTGACCACATCGCCATCATAGACGGCAAGATTGAAGATTCCCGGTGCGGTGGGAGTCGCCGCCACCACCCCCGGCCCCGGATTCACGATGACCGAGGCCTCGTCCACATAGATCTTGGTGGGCGTGCCGCCGGGATCCACCGCGGCCTCAACCACGGATTCCACGTTCAAGTTCCGACGAGTGGCTCCGCCCCGGAAGACGTAGGACGATTGCCCGGCGGGTCCGTCCGGTAGCGTGATATTCACCGTTTCGCCGTTGGAACCCGTCACGGAGAGGATCGCATTCGTTTTGTCGCCGTTGTTGAACAGAATCCGCCTGGGATCCGACGGACTGTCGTTGTTGTCGATATCCACGTACCAATAGGCGAATTCATTGGGATCGAAGCCGCTGAAATTCACGATGAACCGGTCGTCCCTCACCTCGCCCCCCGGATCCTCGTCCGGAGTGACGACCTTATGGGAAGCGACGTTCGGATGATAGAACGACCACGCCGCATCGAAATTCTTGTCGGTATTGCCGACGCTCAATTCCACGCTACTGATGGAAACTCCCCTCGACCAGTTCCGCACGTAAACCCGAAAGACCGAATCGCTGGCGCGGAAACTATCGAGTGTCACCTCAAAGCTGAAGGCCTGTTGGGCGGCGGCGGTGTTTCCGGATCCCGTCGCCAGCAGAATGAGGGCGAGGCTTGAGGAAAGGAAAGTGCGGGTGCGGTTCATCGGCATGAAGGAAAGGGTTCGTGGCAGCGGCGCTTACCGGGCGTTGAGGGTGTCGATAAGGCTAATGCGGTAGATCTCGAAGCGGCCCTCGGTGCGGAGCCCGATGGGGCTGGTTTCCGGGTTGGGCCCGAGTGGTTTGTGGAGGCCGAAAATCTCTTCCCGGTAGACCCCTGTGAGCCGGTCCACGCCGAACCCTGCTTTTGGGCTCGGGGAGGGGTCCGCCGCATCGAAATCAAAACGGATCTTGCGCGTGATCTCGAACCCGAGTGTGTGATCGGGATGACGGCGATGGCGGAACGGATTCGTCGGATGGCTGGCCGGCAAGACCAGCGTCGCCGTCAGCGCGGGGCCCCCGAGGGCCGATCCTCCGGCTTCGACCGTGAGACGCGGATCCCCCTTGCCCGCACCGAAGCCGCCGCCCACGGCCCCGCTTTCCACCCGCACGAAGGTCTGCAGGCTACGTGCCGCCGCCGAAAGCTCGGCGTCCAATGCGCGGTAAGCCGCGGCCCGCGCCTTCCCCTTGATGCTTCCCTCGGTGGCCAGCGTGTTTGTGGCCTTCTCCTCGATCATCGCGGCCGCCACCGCGTTCGCGGCCTTGGTCGCACTCCCTGCGTAGGCCGCCGACCGGACAAAAGCCGTGTACTCGCTGGAGGGAGCCCCCGCGGGCAGGGAATAACGCGCCACATCGTCGGCCAAGGCCTCGCGACCGGCCGCGATCCCCGCCGATTTCACGAGGGCTTCTCGGGAATTCGGGGTGAGCAGCGCCGCCTCGAAGGTCGCGTTCAACGCGGCGGCCACGATCGCCTCGCGCACCACGCCGATGGCCGCGAGCGCACGCTGGTCGCTGTAGGCGGTGACCTGGATGCGGATGGCCTCCGCTTCGGCGGCCACGCTGCCCGGAGCCTGAGCGACCGCATCGGAAATGGTATCACTGCGGATCCATTTGCCCAAAGGCGCCCCGGCGGCGGGAACGACGTAGGGGATGGCGAGGACAAAACTATCGGGGGAAACGACCGTCACCGCATGCGTCCCGTTGAAGACGGCGATCGACGAGCCGGTGATGGTGATCCTATTGCCGTTCTGAAGTCCGTGGGCCACGGAATCCACCTTCGTCGTCGCGTCACCGACCGTGCCGCTGAGGAAGGCGACCGCCGCCGGAACGAGAGGGCGCGCCTTCGCGGCGGCTTCGGTCGCGATGGAGGTGATCATGTCGCCGAACAACTCCCCCGCGATGAAACGCTGGTAGTTGTTCACCGTGTCGGCGAAGGATGCGGCCACGGCCCGCGCGGCGGCCTGCTTCTTTGCGGCCGGTGCCGCCACGACCGCGGACACGATGGCCTCGACCATGGCCGGAGCGCGCTGGTCCCCGTAGAATGAAGCGTCCGCGACGGCCTTGGCCTTTCCCCGGAGTGAATTCGCATCGGAGGAGAGCCCCGCGTCCCCATTGGGGTCCGCGGCGGCCGCGAGGGCGTCCACCCGGCCCAGATTCAAGGTTCCGGTCAAAAACTGGCTGAAGGCGGCCGCGACATCGGCCGTGGGAATGATCGAAGGCGCGGCCGTCGAGGCGGTCGCAGCCGTGAAGGCGTTCGCGATGGCGGTGTCCCGAGCGGTCTTGTTGACAAGGCCCTCCTGCGTCAGCGGGGCCACCGTGGCATAGGCGGCCTCGATGGCTTTCTCAATGACCGTCGTCAGCGCAGCGGTCGCCTGGGGGTCACCGAAATCGAAGGTCGCGGTCGCGATCCTCTGGGCTGGCTGGGGAGGGAAGGCCCCGTAAAGGCTCTCATCTGTCAGAAGTGCGATATCGCTCTCGCTGTCCAGCGCGCCGGGCTTCCGCTTCACGAGCGCGACATCCCGCAGGAGGCTGACCTGGCCGGCCCCATTCACATGGAGGATGACCCGCAGGTTGGCGTCATCGGAAGTCGGGGTCGGCACCTCCGGATTGGGTGCGATGGGGATGTTGTTCTCGTCGAGCGGCACGGAGACCTCGTTCACATGCGTGAGGGTCACTTCCCCCACCCAGAGACCGCGGTTCGGGTCCGCCTGAGCCGATGCCATTTCCGCTGGAGCGAGAACGGCCGCAGTGGCGAGACAGATGAAAGGATAGATTCTCGACATGGATGTTTTCTGGTAGTTCGCGGGCTTCGCCTGCGATGGCTCAATCACCTTCCTGGAGATCGCTGCGGGTCGCGAAAACCGGGACCCAGGCAAGGGTGCCGAGTCCGGTGCTGATTTCGAGGAGGGAGGATTGAAAAGGTGCCGTCATCTCGGTATTCCGCGCATGGAACGGCAGGGCCAGGGATCCCCCGGCCGCAAGGGTGAAGGACTCGCTCCACACTCCGGCGGGCATCGACTCGCTGCCCGTCTGCACCGGCGCGGACGGATCCCCCACGACTTTCACCTCGATGGAAAGCGGCACCGGTAGCGCCAGCGGCGTGAGGTGCTCGACCGTTACCGGTAGCGGATTATCCGTGACGTTTCGGAGCACCAGGGAATCGGTGCCGCCATCGGAGAGAATCAGCCCCTTCCTCGATCGGGTTTCCACGACCAGAGGGCCCCGGTAGGTCGACGGGGCGTCGCAGAAAATCCAGAACGCCTCGCCGGAGCGCATGGGCGTCGACGCCGGCAACGCCAGTTTCTGCCATGATCCGTTCACCAACCGGTAGATTCTGTCCGTCCGGATCCCCGTCGCCCCGGCAAAGAACTCCGCGAAACTCGGTGCTCCCGGCGATACGAGAGGGAAGCCGACGAAATTGAACTGATCCGCCCGCCACTCGGTTTCCTCCCGCAGCGGCGTGCCCGTCACCTGCCATTGATGATCGACTTTCGCATGCACCAGATACGCCCTTCTGCCATAGATCGCGGACAAAGAGGTGAGGAAGGCGTCGGGACGATCCTCCGCGTACCAGACCGCCCATCCGAGATTCCGGAACAAATCGATTCCGGGATCGGTGACGAACTGCACCGAATCCTTCGATCCGAAATAGGTGGCCACCTTGTCCACCGGCAGCCCGCGGAAAACAACTGCCGGGTCCGAATCCTCGGGTTCGACCTCGAGGTAGACGGCGTTCCATCCGGTTCGGAGGGGGATTTCCTGTGTTCGAGTCAGGCCCAACGCGCTCCCGGCGACCGTATCCTGGGCTCTCGTTTCCCATCCGATGGAAAAAAGGAACACCGCGAACGCGACAAGGAAACCCGAGTGGGAACCATGGCCGTTCATGCGAGGGCTCCGGCTTTCCGAATGCGCGCTCGTGACCGCAGAAAGCCTTGATATCCACACGCTTGAACAAAGATTCTCAAGTATATTCTTCATGATTCCTCAATCCACGATGATTATTGATTCGGAAAAATCGGCATTTTCCCGAGGCACCAGAATAGGGAAATAAGGAAAACTTAAAAGGTTTTTGTGCTTTTTTTGCAGATTCAACCGGGGGAGTCGATCGCTCCCTTCGGAAATAGTTATTCCGGTGCGGGCTTAACGCATTGGTGTACAACCCATCGCGTGATGGGATCCCAGGATCTCTCGCCGGCGACGGTGCGCGATTTCCGCAATTATCTGTGGACAGGTGGCGGTCGATTTGTAAGGCTTCGTTAAATATCTGGTTATTTCAATCAAAATGAGCCTCCTGACTTCATTGCAGAATCGACTGAAACGTGGGGAGTACCCGAAGGGGATGGGGAGAAGTGGGGATGCTGCTCTCATCGGACCGAGAATGCCCGTTAGCCATGCGAGGGTGCGCGAACACGCGGCGACTTTGCTGCGATTCCTCATGGCGGGAACGGTTTATCCCGGTGAGGTTTTTCTCTGTGGCGGTGCCTACAAGGCGATGTTGAATCCATCCCTTCCGGTGAACGACCTCGATCTATGGGTACGGGATCGGAGAGAGCGCGAGCGGTTGACGGCCGACCTGCTGGCACGGGGAGCGCGGCTGGTGAGGGACTTTCATCCGTATTGCGTCCTCTTCGATCTGGACGGCCACCTCGTCGAGATCACCTACCAGAATGTGAAGGAACGCCCAATTTCGGAGATTGTGCGGGAGTTCGACATCGCGGGCTGTGCGATCGCCGCTACCTACAGCGACGGAAGGATCACCGATTCCTATTTCAGCCCCCGCGCGGCGCTTTCGGCGCGGTGCGGGACAGTCTGTCTGGAGGATTCCTACCTCGAACGCCTGCGCTCAGAACGGCTGCCCACCGTTCTTCGCACGATCGACCGTCTGGAGCGATTCGCGCTTGAGGTGGGCTTTCACCCGTCTGCCTCGGATCTGGCCGACTTGTGGAAGACCTACCGGGAAGATTACAGCCTCAGCGAGCGCCAGCGATGTATCGATGTCTACATGGAGACAACGGCAGGCTACAAAGGGCACCACAATGCGGCTCTAATTCGAACCGCGCGTATCCTCAGCTAGCGGAAAGGAGGAGAATCGCCGCCAGGCCGACGTTCTCCCTTGCAGGAACGCGCCTTGGGCCACGCGCCAAGCCCTTTGGGGACTGAAGAAGGCGCGGAATAGCAACGAGCAGTCGCCGCGCCCGGATTCCACGCTACGAAATAAACAGTACCGGCGAGAGGACTCGAACCTCCACGGGCAAAGCCCAGCGGATTTTGAATCCGCCGCGTCTACCATTCCGCCACGCCGGCATTTTCGGTGGGGAAGAGGGTCAGAGTGTAGGAGCGTCCCCGTCGGTTTGCAAGGATTTTGGCGGGCCGAGGACTTCTCGAAGAACGAAGGCCGTGCGGAGGCTGCCAGGCGTCTTGAGAAGGTCTGTCAGCGAGTCGTGCCGACGCTTGCTTCGAGACGACCGGGCCTTGTCCGCGGAGCCGAACTGACGCTGGTAGCGGGCAGCGGCCTCCTTCTCGGCTTCACTGACGGCGATCTTCTCCTTCTCCTTTGACGCAGCCGTGACGCCCTTCTTGGCTGCGACCCGCCGAAGGTAGGCGTTCTGGGCCGGTTCTTCCCTCCTCGACGCAACCGGTGGCGGTGCCGTTGCTTGGGAAGCGGGCTGGGGGCGCTGTGCCGGCGGGGGGGGCGGAGGTGCAACGGGCTGCCCGGTAAGGGCGGCAAAGAAATCTCGGATCTCGTCGGTGGCGACCTCCTTTCTGGAAGGAGGCTCCCTTCGAGCCTCGTCGGCCTCGCGATCTGTGCGGTCGCGGTAGGGGGCGAAGTCTTCGGGATCGACTTCGAAGGGCTCACCCCGTTTCAGGGCGCGGCGTTGTTTCAACTGCGTCGCAACCCAGTTGATGAACGTGATCAGGAGGAGGGCGAGCAGCCAGTAGCCGTTGAAATCACCATCGCCATAGGCGAGGATCGGCGAAAGGGCTTGGTTGGGAAATGCCATGGCGTGGGACGGAGTGCCCCCGGTTACTTTGCCTCGGTGCCGTCGCCTGCGATGGAGTCGCGCATGCGGGTGTCGGCGGCGATGTTGCGATAACGCTGGTAGTCCATGATACCGAGGTTGCCGGCGCGGAACGCCTCCGAGATGGCCAGGGGGATTTCGGCCTCGGCCTCGACAAGTTTCGCGCGCATCTCCTGGGTGCGGGCGGTCATCTCCTGCTCAAGGGCGATGGCGGCGGCGCGGCGCACTTCGGCTTTGGCCTGGGCGATCTGCTTGTCGGCCTCGGCCTGCTCGGTCTGGAGTTTGGCTCCGATGTTGTCGCCGACATCGACGTCCGCGATGTCGATGGAGAGAATTTCGAAGGCGGTGGAGGCGTCGACGCCCTTCTCGAGAACGAGTTTCGAAATCTTGTCGGGATTCTCGAGGACATCCTTGTAGGAAGGTGAGGAGCCGATGGAAGTGACGATGCCTTCCCCGACCCGGGCGATGATCGTTTCCTCGGTGGCCCCTCCGACGAAGCGGTCGAGGTTCGTCCGCACGGTCACGCGGGCACGGGCTCGGACAGCGATGCCGTCGCGGGCCACGGCATCGATCTTGTCCTTGCCGCCGGAGTTGCCGGGGCAATCGATGACCTTGGGGTTGATCGAGGTGCGGACGGCCTCGAGGACGGTCTTGCCGGTTCCCTTTACCGCCAGGTCGATGGCGCAGGCCCGGTCGTAGTTGAGGTTGATTCCGGCCTTGTCGGCGGCAATGAGGGCGAGGACGACGTGGGTGACTTCACCGCCCGCGAGGTAGTGGGCCTCCAACTGGTCGGTCGAGATCTCGATCCCGGCCTTCTTCGCGGTGATACGGGTGTCGACGATCAGGGAATTCGGCACCCGGCGCAGCCACATGGCGATGAGGGTGGGAAAGTTGACCGGAGCACTGGCGACCTTGGCGCGCAGCCACAGGTTGAAGAACTTCATCACGACGAGGAAGAGAACCAGGACGATGACGATGATGATGCCGATGATGATGTATTTGAAATTATCCATGGGATTCAGAGGGCTTTGGTTTTAGGAAGATTTACGCGGATTGGGATTCGATGGTTTCGACGGATTGACCGGAAGTGGCGCGGACAACGACACGGAAGCCATCGACCTTGACGACGACGACGGCGCTCCCGTGCGGGATGAGTCCGGCCTCGGAGACGACTTCCAGCTTTTTGCCGTCGATCATCGCGGTGCCGATGGGACGGAGATCGCTCCGGGCGATGCCGGTAAGACCGAGAAGTTCGGAGTCCGCCCGAGGGGACTCGCCGGCTTTCGCCTCGAGGATATAGTGCGAGATGAAGGGCATGCGGTGGAAGTTCTTCATCCAGAGGACGAGCAGGGTGATTGCGCCCGCCCCAATGAAGCCGGCAATGGCAAGGCGCGCGCCCATGCCATAGGGATCGAGTTCGTCGATGAGGAACGTCATGATGATGGCCCCGACGAGACAGAGGCCGCCGCAGATACCGAGGATGCCCCCGGGAAGAATGACCTCGAGGGCGAGCATGAAGATGCCAAGGCAAACGAGGATGACGACGGTGGAAATCATGGGTAACTTCGTTAAGAACCTATAGATGACGTTGGAAGCGGGTCAAGGGCTTGCGGAGGCCCGCGAAATCCTCCTCTCGGGCGATAATCGGTTGCGCGGGCGCCCGCGAGGACGTTTTGTCGGCGAGGAAACGATTCTTTCGCCCTCCGCTTCCGACCCTTTTCCCTTAATTCTCCTCGCGAATGCTCTTCCGGATCGCCAGTGTTCTGATTGTTGCCTTCTGGCTCGTCATGTCCGGTCTGCTCGTGCAGTTGACGTATTTTCCCGAGGAGAGCCGACTCTCGAAGGTGGATCCCGAGTATGTGGTCGGGCTCTTCCTGCGCAACGAGGAGCTCAGTGAACTCCAGGTCTACAAGGACGGGCAACCGGTGGGCGATCTGCAGGTGCAGGCGAAAACGCAGCGTGAGGAGGATCGGCGGTCGAGGGCTCGGGAGGTGAAGTTCCTTGCCACGGGCGAGGTCGAACTTCCGAACCTGCCACGGCAGATGCTGCGCTGGAACGGAACCCTGCGATTGGGCGCGGATCGTTCGCTTGAGGAAATCAAGGTGATGGTGCGCTTCGAGGAGCCCGATGCCCAGGTCGCGCTCAAGATCCATCCGAAGACGCGGGATTTTTCCTACGAGGTCACGCAGGACGAGCAAGTAGTGGCGACGAGTGATTCCAAGGATCCGCAGGCACCGGGGGCGGCCCAGATGCGGATGCTGCTTATGGCGTGGGGCGTGAATCCCGAGTCGCTGGAGAATCCGGAGGTGGCGGCAGCGGAGCAGCAGCGATTGACCGCCTTGAGCGCGCGCCATGGGCAGATCGACGTCGGGGAGCAACGCATTCACGCCTACATCCTGACCTTGACCGTCCTGGGCGGGCAGGAGATCAAATTTTACCTGACCGAGGCCGGCGAACTGGTAAGGGTAACGACTTCCCTCGGCTACGAGATGCTTTCGGAAGTTCTCGCGCCGCGCGGGAACCACCGGAAAATGCTTCAGCCAAGCGTCCGACGCTGATTTCCGAACGAATGACCGAAAAAGCACCGAATGATCGAGATTGATAACCTGACGATGTGCTATGGGGCCCTGAAGGCCGTGGATGACCTGAGCCTGCATGTGGCGCAAGGCGAACTTTTTGCCTTTCTGGGGCCGAATGGAGCGGGGAAAACGACGACGATCAAGACGCTGACCGGGCTTCTGCGTCCGACGGTGGGACGGACGCGCATCTGCGGCCACGACATCGCCGAGGACCCGATCGCGGCGAAGGCGGTGATGGGATTCGTCCCCGACGTGGCGGTCTTCTACGAGAAGCTTACCGCGCGCGAGTTCATGGGCTTCATCGCGGACATCTTCGAGGTCGATCCGAACGTGGCGGCCTCGAATACGGCGCAATTGTTCGGGAAGCTGCAACTTCACGAGCACACGCATGATCAGATCGAGACGCTCAGCCACGGCACGAGACAGCGGCTTGCCATCGCGGCGGCGCTCATGCACGATCCGAAGGTCGTCGTCATCGACGAACCGATGGTTGGGCTGGATCCCCTGCACGCGCGTGTCGTGAAGGACGAACTGAAGGCCCGCAGCCAAAACGGGACGACCGTCTTCATGTCGACCCATCTCCTGAACATCGCGGAGGAACTCGCCGACCGGATTGGGATCATCAACCGGGGAAAACTCGTCGCGCTCGGCACGATGGCGGAACTCCGACAGCGCGCGCGCGACCAGGGCGGGGCACTGGAAACCATCTTCCTCGATCTCGTCGCGGAAGGGGACCGAACCGCCGCCATGGCCACCGTGACCTGATCGAACGATGATCCCGCGATTTGTCCGCCTCTTTGTCGTGATCGCGCTCTCCCCGGGCGGGCTCAGCGCCGCACCCACCATCCCGAGTTGGACCAAATCGGGCGCGAGGGCCTGGTGGGCGGCACACCCCGATCACGCCTCGCTCGTCCTGGGAGCGGAGGAACTCCACGCCTCCCTCCTCGCCACTCAGGAGCGCTATGGGGTGGCCAAGTCGCTCGCCAACGAGCATTTCCTCAAATGGACGGCCCAGCTACTCTGGCTGCGTTGCCTCCCGGAGGCCTCCGATCCGGAGACTATCGCCGCCTTCCGCGCGCTGGGCGATCCCGATACGGAAATCATCGAGCGTTTCGCCGAATCCCTGACCAGCTACGACGACGGCCCGAAGGCGGCCGCGATCCTCTGTGCCATCGAGCGGGCACAGCCGAAGGAATTGGCGGAGTTCCGGAATCTTGCCATGGCCATCGCCCTTGTCTTCGACCAGCCTTTTCCCGAAGCGTGGCCGCATCCGTACGTCGCGCGGGCGAAGCTCCCCATCGGTGATTCCGAGCCCGAGCGCCGGTTCGCCTTCGGTGTGGATTCCCATCGGCGCGGCAAGTGGCTGCTCGATCCGCGGCAGCTCACCGTCCGCGAACTCGTCTTTGCCGTCGATACCCCGATCGAATTCAAGGAACTCGGTTACGGACAATTGGTGGAACTCGGCACCCCCGGCCGTCTCAGCCAACTCTATCCCGTCGTTCCCTACGACATGGCGCGCATTACGGCGGAGAAATACCAGTGGCCTCATCCGGAATACCGGCTCATTGACGTCGGAAACAAAGGCGGCATTTGCGTCGACCAGGCCTACTTCGTTTCCGAGACCGGCAAGGCGCAGGGCGTCCCGACCATCCTTTTCCTCGGGCAGGGGCGTTCCGGAGGCCACGCCTGGGTCGGTATCCTCAAGTCTCGCGGTGTCTGGGACCTTGAGGTCGCCCGCTTCGAGGGCGAGAATTACCCCGTCGGCATTGCCTACGACCCCCAGACCTGGCGGCGTGTCACCGACGCGCAGATGCGTTTCCAGATTCAGGAGGAGAATCGCAGCCTCGCCGCGCGGCGTGGTCAGAGGCAACTCCAGTGGGCGCTCCTCAATCCCGGCGCTTCCTTCTACCGTGAGGCCGTCGCCACGGCCCGGCGCACCATGCCCCGCTCGTTCGAGGCTTGGGAACTCGAGGCCGGGTGCCTCGCCGACCAGCCCGAGAAAACTCCCGCCGACGAGGAAACCTTCTGGAAGGCCTGGATTGCCAACTTCCGCGACGAGCCCGACATGCGCGCCCGCGGCCAGAGGATGTTGCTCGCTGTCCTCCGTGAAAAGGGCGACGAGGCCGGTGTCGAACGCCTCCAGAAGGAAGTCCTCGCCGAGAACCGCAATCAACGCTTCGATCTCGGTATCAGCATGGCCGCTGATGTTGTGCTTGAGAAGGCAGGAGAGGGCGACTGGGACGGCGCCCGGAAGGAATTCGCCGATGTCATCCGCCGTTACCAGCGCAACGCGGGCGGGCATCTGTTCTACAACCTCGTCGAGCCCTACGTCCGGCGCTGCCTTCAGGAAGGCCGCGCCGCCGACGCCGAGACCGCGCTTGACGAGAGCGATCGCGCCTTCAAGCCCGAGCCTGGCTCTATCCTCGCCACTGACCTGAAAAAACTCGCGGCCGAAGTCAAGTCCCTCGCCGAAGGCTAGGAAGGGCGCGTCGCTATTCGTAGAGGAAGGTTGTGAGCGGACTCGTCGCGGAAGCCTCGTGGCGGGCAAGGGGGAGGCCAGTCTCATACGCGGCGCGACCAGCCTCGACGGCATAGCGGAAGGCGCGGGCCATCCGCGAGGGATCGGGGGCGATGGCGATGGCGGTATTCACGAGCACGGCGTCGGCACCGAGTTCGAGCGCGAGGGCAGCGTGGCTGGGCGCGCCGATGCCGGCATCGACGACGACGGGGATGTTGGCCTGCTCGACGATGATCTCGATCTGCCGCCGGGTTTCGAGTCCACTGTTGGAACCGATGGGCGAGCCAAGGGGCATGACGGTCGCGGTGCCGACTTCCTCAAGGCGCTTGGCGAGCACCGGATCGGCGTTGATGTAGGGGAGGACGGTGAAGCCTTCCTTCACAAGAATCTCGGCGGCCTTCAGGGTTTCGATCGGATCGGGAAGGAGATAGCGGGCGTCGGGGTGGATCTCCAGTTTTACCCACTTGGGCAAACCGGCCGCCTCGGCCAGACGGGCGAGACGCACGGCTTCCTCGGCCGTGTTCGCTCCGCTGGTGTTCGGGAGAAGGAGGTATTTCCCGGGATCGATGAAATCGAGGATGTTCGCGAACGGATCCTTCTGCCCGCTGAGGTCGGCGCGTCGGAGGGCGACGGTGACGATCTCCGAGCGCGAGGCCTCGAGCGCGTCGCGCATGGTCTCGTGGGACGGAAATTTCCCCGTCCCGACGAGAAGGCGCGAGTGGAAGCTCCGTCCGGCGATGACGAGGGGCTGGTTCTGAAGATCGCTGTTTTCCATGTGCGGGCAATGAAGGGCGCTCGCGGGAAATGTAAAATGAAAGGGTGGGGGAAGTTTCCGGTTTTCAGTTTTCCGGGAAGCGTCGCAAACGCGTGATTTCCATCGATTGGTATCTGCCAGAATTCGGTCTATCCTCGAATACCATGATGATGAAAACGAAATCGGTTGATGCCGTGCGTGTCGGGATGGCCCTTGTCTTCTTGGGTGCGCGGATCCGGAGAAGAGGGTGTCCGAAAGCATCGCGGTGGAGGTCGAAAGCGGGGCCGCCGGTCTCCGGGTTTTTGGACCGGGTGAGTGTCGGCTTCCACGCCTCGGCGCAGCTTTGGCGCGAAGTCTATCACGGAGGCGTGTGGGGATTTCCGCGAATGGCGGATCTGGACGGGCGGGGGAAACCGTTCAAGCCGGGCGAACTCTCCGGTGACATGTTTGCGGCGACACCGATGGCGGGGCGGGGAACGTCGTATCACATCGATGGGGACGGGAAACTCGTGCGAAATTATGTTACGGGCGATGGTGACAAGAACGCCGCGTTGGAGGGTGGGGGCAACATTGACATCGAGCTTGAGAATCAATTTGACTCCGAAACGCCTTCCTCCCGGATCGTCGCGACCTTCGGGGATCTCGTGTGCGAGGCCCGGGGGGATTGCAGGCTGGTCATCAACGGCAAAGTTGTCAGGAGATCGGCGACGGAAGGCGAGTTGAATTCGGGGCCTTAGCACGGGCATCCGCTGCTCGTCAATTTGTCTGAGGTATGGCGCTTGTTGATTCTTGACAGGCTCCCCCGCATTTCTGAAACTCTGGCATTATGAAA